>MVQK01000012.1 GCA_002067515.1 Pelotomaculum sp. PtaB.Bin013
GTTTCTGGGAGCCCGCGGGGAGTCCACGCTATGCGTTGGCCTCCCGCCCAAATAGGCTAACACAGGCCTCCCTCCATGTAAAGGGCTGCCTGGTTGGTCCTATTTGCCACATTCTACCGATGTTTTGGGTGTGCGCTTTTCTTGACTTTTTCAAAGGCATTACCTGCTTCCCTTTGCAATATAGAAAGATTAGATATATCTTTTTCGAGAACAAAGGAAAAAAGGCTCATTTCATAACTATCAGCATTGACAGCTTCTTCCTTTTTGATCACAAATACCGCTCCATCGTCATTACCTTCACATGAAAAGAAAAGCGCGCAAAGATGGCTGATTGTTATGTCGCAAATTCTAGTAGGCACCCCATAATGTTGCATTTCGAAAAGAGCCAATAAAGGAGTAAGTTTTGGGTTTGAGAAGATCTTCTCGGCAATCATCTTTCTCTCGAAATCCAATGTTGGTGGTTTATCGGATCGAAAAAGATAAGGGCTTATGCCCCAATTGGCATCTGACTGACCACGAAAATAGTACCTGCCTTTGTACTTTTCTGTATACTCAACATACTCGGCGAAGGACTTTATCGTTTTTGTCTTCATTCTAAACCGCCTGCTTTTCCAACCGTTAAATAGTTATTTTCTTTTTATATTCCGGTTAATCTTTTTTTCTAGCTACGATACCAAATCGGTTTAACCCCCTATTATTAGAGCCTATATCCCAAAATCACCTGATTACATAGAATTTCAGTATAAAGCTGTGATTATACTTTTCATGAAGGATCGGCGGCCTTGACAGCCCTAAGGGCTGCGGTGCCGTTAAATTACCGACGGGCGGCTCCGAAAACATGCGACATTATAATCCCGTCGGGGATACATTGTGCCACAGCCCTTTTAACGGGCTGTCAAGGCTACCCTACGGCGCCTAAAGCCTAACCCTGGGCTTAGCCTCAGGGACTCACCAAAAACATGCTTATTTAAACCTTTACTATAAATGGTCTCACCTGGCCGGTTGTTAAATGATTGATAAACTCAAAGGGTGATAAGTCATATAAGCTACCATGCAAACGTCGTTTGTTGTAAAAATCAATGTACTCGGTAACAATCTGGTAGGCATCCTGATAGGTGGCTAATTCATGTCGGCTCAGGCAATCCCTTTCCAAAATAGCATGAAACGATTCGATATGAGCGTTTTTATTAGGTGTCTTGGGTGGGATACGCTCGTGCTCGGTACTGTATTTTTCACAGGCTTCTTCAAACACATGGCTAATAAACTGCGGACCGTTGTCAGTTCTAATAACTGGCCTGACCGCATCAGAAAATAATTTGCGTTTCCAGAGGGCCCTTTGTATCAATAAGGCGGCATGCTTGCCTTCGCAGGAAAGCCCAAGGTGGTAATCTATTATCATCCGGTCATAAACGTCTATGATGCACATTAGGTAAAAGAACCGGTTTTCACCAGCAATGTAACCATATTTAATATCAATTTCCCAGAGCTGGTTAAAGCTCGTTATTTCCCTGTTTAAAGCAATTTTGCGTGGATGCTTGATATGCACTCGGCGTTGTGGTGCTAATATATCCAGTTCTTTGCACAGGCGATATACTTTCTTTTTATTGATAATAAGGCTGTATTGGCGTTGTAAGCAGCGGGTTAATTTGCGGTATCCATACACGCTTTCTTCGCCGGCAATTAGTTCCATAAGCCATTCTTTAATCTGCTCGTCACTAATTGGCTTATTGGTTGCAGTAAACGAGTACCCGGGGATTTTCCTCCCGCCCTTATACACGCGCTCTTTAGGGGGATGCTTTTTACGATGGTAGTAAGTAGCTTCAATTACGCCGACAATACGCAGTACGAAAGCTGCTGGGTATCCCCGGGCAATCCATTTATCGGCTATTTCTATTCTGTCTGAAAGCCGGGGTTTTTCTTTTTTATTAGATCCCTCATAATGGCGATTTCAAGGTCTTTTTCGCCAAGGAGTTTTTTAAGTTTGTCGTTTTCTTTTTCTAACTGTTTAAACTCTTGATTTGAGGGCACGTAAACAGCTGTTTTCTTTGCTTCGCCGTTTGTGTGCTGCCATGCTTTATGCTTTGACTGGCTAATCCAGCCGTATAGGGTCTTGGGGCTTATTTCATGGCGCTTGGCCACTTGCAAGGCGTTGCCTATTTCTTGTGCTTCTTGAATTAGTTGATCTTTGAATTCTTTTGGGTATCTTTTACCTTTCATGCTTGCTTATCCCCTTTCCGTTATTAAGTTTATATCATTCGGGGATAAGACTCAAATTCCTTAAAGGGGCTAAATAGGAAGCAAATAATATCCCATTTTCTGATGCAACAACAGAGACGTTTATCAATAAGGCACAGCTTTTCATTAGCGATGTGGATTGGTTTGCTAGAGATATGATGATTTACTCTAACCGTACTGATTTGAAAGAACAGGCAATACGATGGATGATTGACCGAATATATTTACCAGAATGCAGACAGTCCAAAGCTAATTACTTTAAGGCGCAAATGACTTAAAAATAGCACACCCCCCTGACGAAAATGCACACCCCCACCTTGAAATCGTTAAAAGATTGACCAGGGGTGTGCATTTGTATCATTTTATAGTAGGGTAGCCAATGAAAATAAGACTTCCGAGGTTTTGGAAGTCTTTTACTTTTGGCTATTTTTACTTTTTCGGCGCCAAAATGCTGTAAAACTGCCCCTGCTTCAGCATTGCCCAGGCTGTCCGCATCGCCGGGAGCGGTCCAGTCCCTGGCGGTAGAGGAATTAATTCAATTACTATAATCCCGCTCCACCCGGCCACGTGCCGGGCTTTTACTTAATTGGGGGGGGGGACCAGCCCGGCCGGTATCCACAAATCATGGAAAGCATAATTCTAAAAATAAATATGACCGGGGGGGTTTCCCACCGGCCTAACAATATTAACCATATAACATCAGTTTAGATTATTATCGTACTATTAGCATTGTTCGTATTTTTCTATCTTGCGGCACTAAAACAATTTAGCAATGAAGTAATACAGGATTGTGCGTTAGTGCCACATTGTTGTGAATTGATGGCACTTAGACATTGTCCTGATGCACAATTTTGCAACAGACTTGCCAGCGAAGTTTGCTGTAATGCACTAGTAGCACTTTGCGGGCAGGAACTCAGACATTGCCCTGATGCACAATTCGACAACATACTTGCCAGCGAAGCCGGCTGCTGTATGCTGGCGCCACATTGTGTGTTGTAGGCACTCAGACATTGACCTGATGCACAACTTTGCAGCGAATATGCCGGCACTGCGGCACTTGCGCTAGCCAGTACACCAAAAAGCAATAAGAGACAAGATGCGGCTACAAAAAGGATACGTTTCGTTCTGACCATTTTCTTTTCCCCTTTCTTTTGTTGCCTCCGAGGTTAGCTGACGGGTTCGGTGAAAGAAACCCTACCCAAGTTCACCATTATCTAAGAGAATTTGGGATTCACCCCATGAATGGTTCCCCCGTACCCAGTTGACAAATTTTCTGGGATTCGGCAAAGATATAGCCAGCTTCGTTAGAGTATACTACATTCCATAATTCAATAGCAAAATTAAGATACCGCCTACAGTTACTTTTAATATAACAGACATGAAGCATGCTAATAATTAAATATGTTTACTGAATATCAAGATAGTAAGGGTTTATATTCCATACCACATCTTAGTGATTGAATTCATTATATCTATTATCAATTCAACATGCTTTCGCTTCATTCAACGCAATTTAATATTTCTTGGACTAGCCTTTTAAAAATCACATTATCAAAATTTGGCAAGAGTAACTAACGCCGCATATAATGACACTAAAATATAAGGGGAATTAAGTCAATTGGAGGATAAGACATGGATAACATAGATGACTATTACCTTAATCCTAATATAGACGGCAGTTTACAGGACTACTTTGAACGCATGCTAGGATTTAATAAAATTAATAGACCGGAAAAAATAAACGTAAAACAGTTAACTCTTATAGCTATCTTAGACTGCATTGACGCCGCGATAGATTATCACAATAAAATTAATTTCCTGCTTTTATCAAAAATGATCATGGAATTAAAGAGATGAAACTGCATTTTTATATTTGATCAATTTTTTCTACGCAAAGCGGACTGTTCACCCCTGGTGAATTCACTATCGTTGACACGTTGTAAGCAGTTAAAATACCTTCATACGGCTGTAACAACTCTTTTGCCATGACATGATCCGCTTCCAGCCATACCTTGTATTCACGCTCCCCGGCTAATATCGCAGGCATCCGCACATGAATATTACTCATAAACGCGTTGGCCGGAGTGGTAATGATACTGCAGGAATTAATAATAATCCCGTCGGGCGCCGTCCAGCTGTCCCAGATGCCCGCGAAGGCAAAAAGTGATTTGCCCGGCAGGTTAATATACATTGGATATTTCTTGCCGCCTGCCTTGCGCCATTCAAAAAAACCGTCGGCTGGAACCAGGCATCGCCGGCGCAGAAAAGCATCCCGGAAAGCGGGTTTCTGTTCGACCGTCTCCGCCCTGGCGTTAATCATCTTATAGCCGATTTTCTTATCCTTGGCCCAGTGAGGAACCAACCCCCAGCGCATCAAGGAAACTTTTCTCCCGCCTGAATTATTGACAATCACCGGCACATCAGCGCCCGGAGCAATATTGTATTGTGGAGTATAATCAAAGTTTTCCTCAAGATTAAAACAAATTCTCAGTTCGTCCGAGTCAGTTGACAGGGTAAAACGTCCACACAATTCAAGACACTCCAATCTTTTTTCCCTCGGCGGATAATAATCTTTCTCTCAACCTGGTGTAGCGGTTTTGGGTTTTATTATTTCTAACGGCTATGGCCAGCGCCTTTTTGCTGCCGATAATCACTACCAATTCTTTTCCCCTGGTGATTCCGGTATAGATCAGGTTTCTCTGGAGAAGCATGTAGTGTTGGGTCATAACCGGGATAATTACAGCCGGGTATTCGCTGCCCTGAGATTTGTGAATGGAAATAGCGTAGGCCGCCACCAACTCGTCTGTTTCCGAAAATTCATAAGCAACCACTCTCCCGTCGAAATCTACCCGGATTTCCTGTTCTTCTTGATCGATGGAAACAACGCGTCCCATATCCCCGTTAAAGATTTCCTTGTCATAGTTGTTCGTCACCTGCATCACTTTGTCGTTTACCTTAAACGTTTTGTACCCTCTTATTGTTTTACTCTCGTTGGAATTCAACAATTCCTGCAGTCTGACATTCAGGTTTGCCACTCCGAGTTCACCCCGGTGCATGGGTGTTAAGACCTGAATGTCTCTTACCGGGTGATAGCCAAAACTTTTAGGTATGCGCTCCCTGCAAAGCGTCAAGATCTTTTGCAGGGCTTTTTCCGGATCGTCTTCCGCAATAAAATAAAAATCTGTTTTATTACCGGCCTGTGGTCTGCGAATATCCGGAAACTCGCCCTGGTTAATCATATGCGCATTGACAATAATCCTGCTCTCCCTGGCCTGCCTGAATATTTCGTCAAGGACTGTCACCTGGAATTCGCCGGAATCGATCATGTCTTTTAAAACGCTCCCCGGACCTACTGAGGGAAGCTGATTGATATCACCGACCAAAATGAAAGCGCTATGAGCGGGAATAGCTTTGACAAGGTGATACATCAGAACAGTATCAATCATGGAAGACTCGTCCACAATGACCACATCAGCTTCCAGGGGAAATTCCTGGTTCTTTTGAAAACCGCCTTGACGTGGACTATATTCGAGTAGTCGGTGGATCGTCCTGGCCTCGCTTCCGGTCGCTTCCTGCATCCGCTTGGCAGCCCGGCCGGTTGGAGCCGCCAGCAGAACTTTCAGCCGCATAGCCTGAAATATTTTAATGATAGCCCGGATAATGGTTGTCTTCCCGGTGCCAGGCCCGCCGGTGATAATGGAAATTTTGTTCCGCGTGGAGGAGATAACCGCTTCTTTTTGTTTATCAGCAAGTTGAATATTCAATTGTGTCTCGACCCAGGCTACCGCTTTCTCCGGGTCTGTGGGGCGGATGACAGACGGTTCCGACTTCAATAAAAGAAGTCTTTTAGCCAGTCCGGCCTCAGCCGTGTAAAGTGGAGGCAGATATACGGCATTGTGAGCGGTCTTAACATCCTGGTTTTGTTCCAGTGGTTCTTCCCGGACCAATCTCCTCTCTTCAAACAGCTTCACCATGGCGTTAACCACCACGTCCTTGCTGACCTGGAGCATTTCCACGGCTTTGTTCGAGAGAGGTTCAAAAGGATAATAGACATGCCCATCCGCCATGAGCTCATTCAAAACATAGATGACGCCCGCTTCAGCACGCATCACGGAGTTGGGATCGATTCCCATGCTCCTGGCAATCCGGTCGGCGGTAATAAACCCGATACCGTAAATATCGGAAGCCAGCCGGTAGGGATTGCTTTTAACTGTTTCTATAGAAGCACTCCCGTATTTCTTGAATATCTTAGCGGAGTAAGTGGCGCTGACCCCGTGGCCCTGGAGAAAAACCATTATTTCCTTGATTTCTTTTTGTTCTTCCCACGCTTTTGTGATCATGGCGACCCGCTTTAAGCCGATGCCATTCACTTCAGTCAGTTTGTCAGGATTGTCTTCAATGATATCAAGGGTATCCAGCCCGAAAACCTTCACGATACGCCTGGCCATGACCGGACCGATACCCTTGATCAGTCCTGAACCGAGGTATTTCTCTATGCCATTTACGGTGGCTGGAACGATAGTTTCAAATTTCTCAACCTTAAACTGTTCACCGAATTTTTTGTTGTGCTCCCATATGCCGGTGAGTTTTAAAGATTCGCCGGGATTTATACCGGCCAAATTCCCAACCACCGTAGTGAGTTCTTTCTTTCCTTTTTCCTGAAGCCTGGCTACGATGAATTGAGTTTCTTCATTAAGATATACTATTCTTTCCAGAAAACCGTAAATTGTGATCATACCAGGGACAACCCCCAAGCCACCCAACTGACAACGAATAATTTTTCTTGGATTATTTTAGTTTTGCCATAGAATCCTTAAGCTTTTGGTATGTAACTTCCAGTGATTCGGAAATAACCCTCACATCACCGAACACCGGCATAAAATTGGTGTCCCCGCCCCAGCGGGGGACCACATGGATATGGACATGGCCAGGCACTCCGGCGCCGGCAATTCTGCCGATATTGACCCCGACATTAAATCCATCCGGGTTGAAAGCGCGCAGCGCTTTAACCATTTTCTGAGTGTTTTTAAAAAGCTCCAACATTTCTTCCTCGGTTAATTCTTCAATTTCTCCAACATGCCTCTTGGGCACCACCATCACATGTCCGTTAGTGTAAGGGTAGCGGTTCATCACTACAAACGTCTTATCTCCCCGTAGGAGAACAAGGTTTTCCTCGTCCTGCTCAGATTCCAAGATCCCGCAAAAGACACACTTGTCCCCGTGGTCCCCGCCAATGTAAACGCTGCGCCAAGGCGCCCAGATTTGTTTCATCTCATTCGCTCCTTATCTTTGAATTAAGCCAAACTAAAATCAAAAAAATGAATGTCTCCTTAAAATTAAATTATATATTTTATATTGAACTTTCGTAAACAAACTTATGAGAAACAATAAAAAAGAGACTGCCGCACTAGTCACACGATGAATAAACCCTGCTTATTGAGCAGGGTCTACAATGATAATAATTAGTTTTTATGCTTATGTTGCCCGTGTCATATTCTTCTTAACAGGAAATTCACATACTTTATCCTGTTCAACAGCCCACTCTATTATTTTATGCTCCTTGTCCCATACAACAAACACTTCCGGAGACAGCAGGATCAAATTTGAATATAATTCAATCCACTCCGGCGTAATACGCTTATAAGCAAAAGTTTCTAAACCACAAACAAAAACAACCCAGTAATAGTGCCCGTGGTGTTTAAAGGTAAAAAAACTGTCCCTTACCATTCCACTACCGCCTTTAAAGTAGTGGCCTATGCTTCTCTCGGGTCTTAAGCTTCTGATTGATTCCAAAACCTCTTCCAACTCATTCACTTCAACGTCGACATTTACTTCTTCCATTTAATAATCCTCCTCATAATTGTTGTTATCCATTTTTTACACTATATTCCATTTGTTGCAATCTTGTTACAGTCACCATAAAAAGAATAAATACCCCCGCTCCTGATGGAAGCAAGGGGTACAACTGTGACAATCATTCAAATTCTTAATACAAGCGCTACTCAGTGTTGCTACTTAAATATTTCGCTTTATCCAAGAGCAACGCGTATTCCTTATCCAGACGAATCCGTTCCTGTTCATCTTTACAGCCGGCAATCTTGCCGGCTATTTCCGCGAGTTTAAGCCTTAGAACCATCTCCCCGGTTTCTTTTTCTTTAATATCAGGCTCAATACCAGGCTCATCAAAATATTCTTTTAAACGGCCTTCCCAGGATTTAATTTTGCTGTCTTCTATGAACAGAACCCGGTTGGCTACGTTGTTCAGAAATTTTCTGTCGTGGGATATTACCAGCAATGTCCCCTCATAATCACACAGCACAGACTCCAACGCTTCCATCGAAAGGACATCCAGATAGTTTGTCGGCTCGTCAATGATGATAAAATTTGCGTCGCTGACCAATATTTTCGCCAGCGAAAGCTTTACCTTTTCCCCGCCACTCAACGACGATACCTTTTTATAAACGTCGTTACCTTTGAAAAGAAGACGCGCCAGAATTATCCTGACCATCGGCTCCGGCAGGACACTTTTCTGAATGGCGCTTTCTAAAACCGTCCTTTGAAAATCAAGGTCAACCGCTAGATCCTGTCTGAAATAACCGGTTTTCAAGCCCGGCGCGAGTCTTACACCCGGAGCGCCGCTGGCGATTATATTAGCGAGGGTGGTTTTGCCGGAACCATTCGGCCCAACCAACGCCGTTTTTTTACCTCTGGGTATCGTAAAACAAGCCTTTTCAAAAATACATCTGCTGCCGAAATAAAGGTTGATATTTTCCCCTTGCGCCACGATCCCGGCATGTGGCTCCGCAGATTGATTGATGGTTATTTTTACACGGGGAGACGATGCCGGCTTTTCTTTAACCTCGATTTTATCCAGCCTGGTTTCCAAGGCTTTAACTGTCTTGTTCAACTTTTTCTGGATTTCCGTCGAACTTCTTTTATGCAGGCGAGCTTCGGAATTACCCATTCTTTTTGGAGCCTTCCTGACCTTTTTAACCTTACCGCGTCGCTCGGCCAACGTCTCTTTAAGCCTTTTTTTCTCTTGAACATATTGCCGGTATTCAAAAAGCTGCAGTTTGTAAGCGGCTTCCCGCCGGCAAAGATAAGAAGAGTAATTGCCCTTATAAACATGCAGTTTCGCTTCCTGGATTTCAACAATCTTGTCACACAAATGATCAAGTAGTTCCCGGTCGTGTGAAACAAGCAGCAAGGCTCCTCTAAAATTCGCCAGCTTTTTTTCCAGAACCTTTATCCCTTCCAGATCTAAATTAGCCGTAGGCTCATCAGCGAACAGTATGCCGGCGTTTTCATCAAAGCCGGCCGCGATTCTAAGTTTTGTCTTTTCACCACCACTGGCATGATTTCCTGTAATACCGCTGACCATAAATTCCCCGGCGAGTTTTTCGTTCGGCGTCACCCCTTGATTCCATTCCTGTTCAATATATGAAAGCCGGGCATACCACTCCACGGAACCCTCGTCCGGCTGCAACCGGCCCGACAGAAGATTTAACAGTGTAGTTTTGCCGGCGCCGTTCGCACCAACAATTCCTATCCTCTCTCCATAATATATCCTCAAATCATCGAATGCGACGATGACCCTGTCACCATAAGATTTTTTCGTGTTATAAGCATGTAACACCAACATAAAAAATCCTCCCGAACACATATTTTCGGAAGGACTATCCTCGTTAAATCTTAAATAATAACTACCCATATAAAAAATCGTACTAATAAATACCAGCATTAAGTACGCTTTCAAAAAGGGCACATGTATACACACGAGGATAACCCATCCCGGAACAGAATTGCCCATGCAATTCGCAAAGAATTATTGGTTCCAGAATTAGCTAATCCTCATTCCTTGTTACCTGTCCCTTTCCCAGCGTTTACAACATTATACTATCAGAATGAATTTTAAAATGCAATTTCTTTAATCACCCACGGTCATCCCGCCGTTTTCCCTGGCGCCTTTTGCCGACGCTTCCATAACACCGGCCGGCCTCCCGCCGTTAAGAAGCACCCAGCCTTCTTTTGCGATAAGTCCTTGTTATTTATTCATCAGTCATATTGGTCCAGGTAATGTTCAATATACTGCCGCACCTTTGCCGCCGGCTTATAAACACCGAAATGTCCTTCACATAATATATCAGCCTTCAAGTCAATCAGCTTTTTCATCGAAGCGATCCACTTCTTAATATCCGAACCCCAGGACGCGTTAAAAGGCCCGTGGATGTCCTGACCGAACAGAATCCTGCAACCGTCGAGGTCAACATAAGGGCTGATCCCGCCGGGAGTGTGCCCCGGGGTGAACAGGCAGTGAAGAGTGCGTTCCCCGACTGTTATATCCTGCTTTTCTCCCTTAAGAACAACGTCAACGTTGACGGGCTGGTAATTTACCCTGTAATACGATGCCGCAGTCAAATGGGCCAGGCCTTTGGAAATGGCGTCCAGCTCCACTTCGTGACCCACTATCTTCGCGCCGAGCGATTGGAAGTGGCTCAGGCCGCCAATGTGGTCGATATGCCCGTGGGTGGCAATTACATACTTTAACAGGGAAGGGTCAAACCCCAGTTTCTTTATATTGTCCAATATCGACCGGCATGAATAACCAAGGCCGGCATCAATCAGAGCAAGTTCGCTGCCCCCGTCGACAAGGTAAACGCAACAATCTCTCATATCAGTCAAGTCCTGTCCGCCCACGAGGTAAACGCCGTCAAAAACTTTTTCCGGTTTTTGCATTTAGGCTTCTCCTTTCACCTGTGAATAGGAAAGGGGACACTCCTCTCTTTTGAGCCTTACTCTGGGGCCGAGGAATGTCCCCCTATTGAGAAAGGGGACACACCTCCCTTTAAAGCCTGACTTTGGGGTCGGAGGAATGTCCCCAATCAAGTTCACTACGCCAGGGCGCGCTCCAGGATATCATACATGCGGTTTACCATGTCGCGCGGGTCAGTCATCAGCCCGGCGGAAATCAAGGCGTTGTCGTAGATCTGCTCCGCCGCCAGGCGGGCAAATTTTTCGTCTTTTTCACGCAGCGCGGCCAGGCGCTTGATTAGTTCATGCCGCGGATTAATCTCCAGCATCTTCCTGCCAATAGCGCCCAGGTCTCTGTTTACCGCCTGCATCACCCGCTGCATGCTGCTGGTCATCATGCCGTCCTGATTCAAAATAACCGCGGGGCTGTTGATGAGACGCTTTGATTCCTTGACCTCGGTAACTTTATTCCCCAGTATTTCCTTCAACCATCCTGTCAACGATTGAACCGTTTCATTGTCAAGCTGCTCCCCGTCAAGCTTCTCGTCCAGCGCGGGGAGATCCAGCTCAGCCTGATCGGCGGACACCAGTTTCTTTTCTTCATAATCCATCAAATTGCTCAGGACAAAGTCATCGACAGCTTCATGCGTGTAGATGACTTCCAGGTCACGGGCCCGGAAAGCCTCCAGATAAGGGCCGGCTTCAATAATTTCCCGGGTGGGACCGTTAATATAATATATGTCTTTTTGTCCTTCCTTCATTCGCTGTGTGTAATCCGCCAATGATATTAACTTACCCGGCTCCGATTTGGAAGACTCAAACCGCAGAAGCTTGGCTAGTTCATCCCGGTGGGTAAAGTCGCTGGAAATCCCTTCTTTAAGGAAGAAGCCGAATTGTTTCCAAAACTCTTCATACTTGTCCGGATCGGCCTTCGCCTGTTCGTTAAGGAACCTGAGGAACCGGCCGGTAACAGCCCTACGCAACCTGGATACCAGGGTGCTGTCCTGCATGGTTTCACGGGAAATGTTCAGCGGAATGTCTTCACTATCTACAACTCCCTTTACAAAACGCAGCCATTCCGGCAGGATCCCTTCGGCTTGCTGCTGGATCAAGATTTTATGGCAGTATAGATTGACACCGGGCTCCGTCCGGCTGAAACCATAACGCTCAAAATTCTGCTTCGGCACAAATAAAAGAGCGTTAATGGCCAGCGGCGCGTCGGCGGAGAAATGCAGCCGGTAAAGCGGCTCATCGTACGCGTTTGCGATAAACTTATAAAACTCGTTATACTCTTCTTCCTTGATCTCATTTTTATTTCGTGTCCAGATCGCCTGAACGGTGTTGATTTGCTCACCGTTAACACGGATTGTAAAAGGTACGAAGCTGGAATATTGCTTGATGATCCTTTTAATAGTCTCAACTCCGGCAAATTCATGAGCGTCGTCCTTAAGCTCCAGGATGATTTTAGTGCCTCGCGGCAAATCCGTCGCCGTACCGATGGTGTAATTGCCAATGCCATCGGAAACCCACTCGCAGCCTGCCGCGTCGGGTTGGTACGAACGTGACAGCACCCGGATTTTCTTGGCCACCATAAACGCGGCGTAAAATCCCACACCGAACTGGCCGATTAGATTCAAATCTTTCTGATTGGCTTCAGCCATTTGCTTAATAAATGCTTTTGAACCCGAGTGCGCTATGGTGCCCAGGTTTTCGATCAACTCCTCCCTGGTCATGCCAATCCCGGTATCGGTTATGGTCAGAATGTGCTCCTTATCGTCCAGCTCAATGGTGATTTCGAGCGGTAGTTCCTCATCCTTTACATTCTTGTTGGTTAGATTCTCGTACCGGAATTTTTCCAGGGCGTCGGCAGCGTTGGAGATTAACTCGCGTAGAAATATTTCACGGTCTGTGTAAAGCGAATTTACGACAATATCTAGGATCTGCTTTACTTCTGCTTGAAATTCCCTGGTTTCATAAGTGTTTTCCCCGGTTGACACCGACATCTGAATAGACACCTCCGTTAAGATTTGTTTTATAATAAATTATGTCAATAAAATCTGACTAAATAAAATTTTACCACATAAAGCATTTAATGAAAAAGACCTGTCGCCCATTTTATCGCCTGCAGCCAAGGTAAGGGATTTTACACCTGTTGTAGACACCGGCCGGGCAGGCTGTTAAAATGAACTAATATCAATGTTGGAGATTGGAGTATTAATTTGGATAACGAGATCGGCGAAGAACAATCCCGCTTGTGGTTGTTCGGACTGGTAAACTTTTTTCTCAGCTTTGCCATTCAAGGCTCTATTATCTTTATTCCCCTGCTCGGCGCCCAGTTAGGGGCTTCCGACTTTCAGGTGGGTCTGGTGGGCGCGGCATATGGGGCTGCTTTTTTAATATCTTCCCTATTATCAGGTTGGAAATCCGACAGCACCGGAAGGCTCCTTTTTGTACGGTGGGGCCTTCTGATCAGCAGTGCGGCTTTCGCAGCCCAACTGCTGGCCGATAATGTCTTCATTTTGATGGCAACACGGGGTGCGGTAGGGTTCGCGCTGGGTATCACCACCGCGGCAACTATCGCTTATGCGTTCGAATCAGGTGTGGACATGGGCAAATACAGCTCTTACGGCTCCCTGGGCTGGATCTTCAGCGCCCTGGCGGCAGCCGTGGTGGGCAATATTGACATGCTTTTTCTGCTAAGCTTCTTGGTTTGCCTGCTGGCATTTTTTCTTTCCCTGGCTTTCCGGGAAACACCGCCGCTCAACTCACCGGCGCCGCCCAATCTTTGGGAAGTGGCGCGGCGGGGCCACCGGGTTTACCTGGCGGTATTCCTGCGGCACCTGGGCGCCACTGCCGTCTGGATTATCCTTCCCCTCTACATGGTTTCAGTGGGTATGGACCAGTTTTGGATCGGCATCCTATGGGGGGTCAACTTTGCTGTACAATTCATTGTAATGCGTTATCTGGAGCAATTCTCTGAATATAAAGTATTCGCTATCGGACAGGTCTTATCTGTTATCGTATTTGTCGCTTTTGCCTTCGCCTCCGGCCGGTTTTCCCTGATCGTAGTCCAGGCGCTATTGGGTGTGGCCTGGTCCTGTCTTTACGTCGGCGCCCTGCTGATAATCCTCAAAAGCGGTGAGGAGCGCGGTACAGCGGGAGGCATTTTTCAATCCACATTAAACCTGTGCAACGCCGTGGGTCCCTTGCTCGGCGGCCTGATCGCCCAGGGATGGGGTTACCGCGGAGTAATGTTCTTCGCAGCGGCACTGGGCGTGGTGGGTATGCTGGTCGCCGTGCCGGCAGGCCGGGAAACAGCGGACAGTTAGCCGCCTAAAGAGAATTTATTAAGAACAGTCATTTAAGCCGCCCCTGGAGCATATGAAATCTATGTAAGCTCTAAGGTGGAGGTGAATCTACTGTTTTTCATCACGGAAAAAATCGTTTTTGGCATGGCGGGTATTAGAGTGCTGTCCGCCACTATCGAATTTACGGCGGCTATGTTGATGTTGAAATACGGGCGGGTGGAAACCGCGTTTAAAATAAACGCCGCGCTGGCGCTGGTGGGACCCACGGTGTTTATTGCTGTAACCAGCCTTGGTTTGATCGGCCTCGCCGGGAAAATATCACCGGCCGGAATGGCAACAGTCATACTCGGGGTCCTATTAATTTTTATCGGGATCAATAAACTTTAAAAACCCGCCCTCAACCGGACCGGCCTAGTGCGTTCACAAAAAATTCCGCCACCAGCTCCGCTACTTTTTCCTCATAGCCCCACCAGAAATGGTCAACATTGGGAATCACCTCAACGGTCTTGGGCTCGCTCATTTTGGCGGCTTCCTGCAAAACCAGACTGGTAGAAACAACATCGTCCTCCGAGCCGCAGACGATCAACTTGGGCTTTGCGCAATCAATCAGAACATCCGGCGGAACAACCGGGGACACGCCGGCGATCGCTTTGATTTCATTGCAGCCGCCGCCTACCGGCAAAGCAATTCTTCCGCCAAAAGAGTACCCCATGATACCAATCCGGCCTGAATCGATTTCTTTCTGTTGGACAAGAAAAGATAAAGCAGCCCGGGCATCATCCTGCTCCGGCACGCCCCCGCCAAAAAAACCCCGGCTCCGGCCGACGCCGCGGGAATTGTAGCGCATGCCGGCAATTCCCTTCTCGGTAAGCGCCCAGCTAACCGCCATAATTATATTGTTAGTCATGTCACCGCCGTAACGCGGGTCGGGATGGCATAACACCACCCCCGGGCATGGACCGCCGGGCGCGTCAGGCATGTCCAGGCAGGCTTCCAGAAGTATACCGTTATTATTCAATGTCGTTTTTAATTTTCGCGTTTTTTTCATCTCCTTAACCGGTACTGCCAATGAATATTTTCTAATGCCGCGGTAAATTGAATTTTCGATGATTAGTCCTTGAATTCCTTGTTATATTTTAGTACCATGATTTTAAAAATACCAGTATGAATTAACATTTTTGGGAGTTGAAAGTATTATGCCGGATTACACACTGATTGATTTGCCTCCGATATTAAATCTGATTTTCTATCCGCGTAAAGATTTTAGCCCATGTCCGGAAAACGCCTTTGATTTGAACGTACCGGTGGATAAAGACGTTTTTGTATCGACCCGCTTTTACGTCGGCGGCGCCAACCAACCCTGGGTTATATACTTTCACGGCAACGGGGAAGTGGTCAGCGACTACGATGATATCGCGCCGGTTTACAACCAACTGGGACTTAACCTGGTGGTGGCGGACTACCGCGGATATGGCGCCAGCGGAGGCACTCCTTCCTTTACTAATGTGTGTCATGACGCAAAATCCATATTTACAGCTGCAACAAGAGAAATATCGAACCGTGGTTTCCAGCAAGAATTATGGGTGATGGGCAGGTCCTTAGGCAGCATTTCCGCCTTGGAACTGGCTAATCAATACCCGGATGCAATTAAGGGTATGATTATTGAAAGCGGTTTTGCCAACGTGGTCAGAATCATGAAACACCTTGACCACTTCCCCAAAGAAGTTACCCTGCGCCAGTTTGATCAGGAATGCCTGGATTTGGTTAAAAATATTTCAATACCTGTTTTAGTTATTCACGGAAAAGATGATTATATTGTTCCATATGAAGAAGCCTTGGACCTATATGAAAATTTAGGGACTACCAGCAAGACACTGGTTACCATCCCTGACGCGGGCCATAACGATATTATGTACGTGGGCTTAAGGCAATATTTTAAGGCAATTCAAGAATTTATCTCGAACGCTTTGGGAACACATAAAGGAGACTGACAGCGGGAAACCTAAATTTTGTTACTAATATGGAAGGTGACGGTTCATGCAAAAGCGTTTGCTCCAAAATTTATTCAACCAGGCTAAGGCCGGCGCTTTTGAAGTTTCCTATTGGGACGGTACGACTGAACACTACGGCGGTGATACTCCTTCCGTTAAGGTGATTTTTCACGGAAAAATTCCTTACAAGCAAATGCTTAAAGACCCGGTGCTGGCGTTTGGTGAGGCTTACATGGACGGTTTGATTGATATCACCGGGGATCTGGACGATATCATCAAACTGGTCGGCTCCAGTATGGAGTTAAACGGGGAAAACCGGGGCCGGCAAATCCTGACCAAAATCTTTTCACGCCGGACGCATTCAGCTTCCTTACGCGAACAAAAGGAAAACATCCGGCATCATTACGATTTAGGCAATGATTTTTTCTCCCTCTGGCTGGATGAAACAATGAGTTATTCTTGCGCTTATTTCCAAAATGCTGAAGATTCCCTGACTCAAGCCCAAATTCAAAAAATTGACCACGTGCTGAAAAAGTTACAGTTGCGCCCCGGGGAAATTCTTCTTGACATCGGCAGCGGCTGGGGATGGCTGATTCTCCGCGCCGCCCAGATTTACGGGGCAAAAGCGGTGGGAATCACCTTGAGCCGTGAACAATATCAGGAAACCCAGCGCCGGATTACGGAACTGGGTCTTAAAGATCAGGTGGAAGTCGAGTTGATGGATTACCGGGAACTGGCCGGTAAAGGGCTTGCTTTTGACAAAATTGCCAGCGTCGGGATGTTCGAACATGTTGGTCAGGCAAACTATCCCCAGTTCATGATGACATTGAAAAAACTCCTGAAAGAAGGCGGCTTAGCCTTGCTTCATACTATAACGCATACCAAAGAAGGGCCGGTCAATGGTTGGATAAAAAAGTATATTTTCCCCGGGGGGTATATCCCTTCCTTGCGCGAAGTAATCAGTCTATTGCCCGATTATGATTTTCATGTTTTAGATATAGAAAGTTTACGGATGCATTACGCCATGACACTGGAGCGCTGGGCGGAAGGATTTGATAAACACACCGACAAAATACGGGACATGTACGATGAACGTTTTGTGCGGATGTGGCGCCTGTACCTTCGTTCCTGCGCCTCTTCTTTCCGTGTCAGCGGCTTAAATGTTCACCAGATTCTATTCTCGAATGGGTTGAACAACGACCTGCCCCTTACCCGGGAGTATTTATACAATTAGTCCTTGTTTTCCAGCGCTTTAACCCGTTGTTCAAGCAATTCAATATTCGCCTGCATGTTTGACATCATTTCCGCTACGGGGTCGGGAAGCAGGTCGTGCCGCAAATCAATATCGGCTTCATCAACTAGCGCCAATTTCTGGCCGTTCCGGGCTACAACTTTGCCTGGGACACCGACCACCGTGCTGTTCGGCGGAACAGCCTTTAAAACAACTGAACCGGCCCCAATCCTGGAATTGTCTCCCACGGTAAACGAGCCAAGCACCTTGGCGCCGGTACTGATCACGACGTTATCACCAATGGTGGGGTGCCTCTTTTCTTTTTCTTTTCCAGTTCCACCCAGGGTTACTCCCTGATAAATAGTAACATTCCTACCTATCTCGGCAGTCTCACCAATCACTACTCCCCCTCCGTGGTCGATAAATAAACCTTCGCTTATTTTCGCCCCGGGGTGAATTTCAATAGCGGTGAGAAAACGCGCAAACTGTGAAATTAACCTGGCCGTTAAAAACCAACCATGCCGATAAAAAAAATGCGCCACCCGGTGTATGACTACGGCGTGAAAACCCGGATAACAAAGAATTACTTCCAACGCGGACTTGGCGGCGGGATCGCGCCGCATAATACTCCTGATATACCTTCTAAGTTGACTAAACATTATTAACCTCTCCATACATAATTTAACCAATTGCTTTACTGTTGATGGAACTAATATTATTATCCTTTATAATTATTTATGCAGGTGTCCGGTTATTCCCCTAAATACTAACGCTAGATCTAGATATAGTACATATTAGCTTCTCGCGAAAGACGTATCTTTTCAGCTTCTTGGCACAGGTCTTCCAATGTGGTGCTGTCCAAAACATGAGCAATAGAATCTCTGATTCTTTCCCACATTATCCTTGTCGGGCAAGTGTCGGCACGCACACATGATTCCGGATCATCTTCGCTGACACAATCGGTCGGCCCCAAAGCCCCTTCCAGACACCTGATCACTTCACCGACCGTAATCCGGGCCGGTTCCCGGGTAAGTAGATAGCCTCCCTGAGCTCCCCGCACACTCCGAACCAGTCCCCCCTTGCGCAAGAAAGTCACCAGCTGTTCCAAATACCCCTCGGATATTCCTTCTCTTTCCGCAACCCGGACGAGCGCGATAGGTTCGTTGGGGGTGTAGTTTTGAGCCAGATCTACCATAGCGCGCAGGCCGTACCGCGCTCGTGTCGAAAACTTCAAGGCCACTTAACTCCCTTTCTAAAAATGTTTATTATCTATCTAAGTATACTATTATTACTATACTATATTCTCCATTTTATTTCTACACCTACCTAAACAGTTACTAAAAACAGAAACCTGTGACAAATAACGCGGCTCATGTCCGAACAAAATGAATCAATTACCCTGGGAACAAAGATAAAGGGTAGACAATCACGATTCCACTTTGGGAATCTGCCTACCCTTTACCCGAGGTGTACTGCAACTCAGTACATCCCTCCTTTATCCCCCCGCGTATCGGTCCGGTCGATATTACTATCTTCCTTTCCTGGCGTCCGGTTTCTCCCTCACGGGAATCGGGTCTTTGACACTTGCGACCTATATAGAAATCTCTACAAGCCTTGAAAATAGGGCTTTTTTTATTGGAAAAAT
>MVQK01000013.1 GCA_002067515.1 Pelotomaculum sp. PtaB.Bin013
TTTCTTCGGCTACTACCCCGCTAAAAAAGCGGCGGGACTGGACCCCATTGAAGCGCTGCGTTTTGAAAAGTAACTGGCAGGATGTCATTGCTTACCAACTTGCCAGGATCATTTTTTAAATAACCTGTTCCTGGTTGGTTTTAGAGGCGGGATAAGAGAAGCACGCCGGGCAACAAGTAATCCCGCCTTATGTTTAATAGTTAATCTGACCTTTTAGAATAGCCGCGAAAATATGAGGATAATTTAATTATCAATCGTATAAGAGGACTTCTCACTTGCCTTTCAAGAACCCTGTAGCTGTCTTTAGCCGCCGCCAGTTCCTGCTGAACCATTAAATATGCCCTTTGTTGCTCCTCTTCAACTTTAAGCGCTTTTTTTAGAGCATTGCTTAAATCGTTTATTTCCTCCAGCATTCTTCGCTCTTCCATTGCCATGGAAGCTCTCTTTCTTTCAATCTTCTGTTTTAATTCCACGATTTCAGTCTGTAATTCAGCTACTTTAATAGTATGCTGTTCTTTCAATTCTACCAGCCTGGCTTTGTTTTCACGGTCTTTTTCTTTATATTGCTGAAGTTTAGTAAAAAGCCCTTCAAGGTTGTTCTGATTTTTAACCAGCAGATTTTTAATTTTTGCCACATTTTCTTCCGCTTCCCGGGCCCTCGCAACCCAAAGACGGCACTGGTACAAAATACTATCCGACTTGGACTCCAACTTTTTCAAATGTTCCCTGTAACGCATGATTTCCCGCTTACGCAACGACAGCAACAGGTCTTTCTCGGCCATTTGAGATAGCATATAATCATGTTGTCCGGCTAACTCCATTTTTTCAGCAAGAGCAGCAGCAACCTCTTCCTGGCCAGCCATAGCCTCCTGCAGATTCTGTTGCATAGACTCTATTCTCGCTCTCCAGCGGGACCGGTCCCGGCGCCACCTGAGCTTCTGCCTGCCAATCAAACCAATAAATTTTTTTAATAAATCTTCATAAATAAGCTGAACATTTGGGTTATAGCTCCAAACACCTTCCCCTACTTGTTCAAAATATGGAAACTTCAGCAACACCCCTTCAATAATTTTTATCCCCGTAGTTCTCCACGTGTTTACTATTTCGTATAGTTGCTGGGTGGACAAACCGCCCGGATGCATTTTCATTGCTTTGATAACCAAGTGCTTCAGAGAATAATGACTTGCTTCAACTTCCCATTCAGTAAGCCCCCAATACCCATTATCAAGCTGAATAAATCTTCCGTCGGAGATTAACAAGACCTCCTCCGCCAGAATTTTTTTTGACTTTCTTTTTTTTGTATTTCCGTTTTTCAGAAGATCCCTCAAGTTTAACGGTTGCCCCCGTTTAAGTAAAAGAGAATAAAACTGGTCATTCTCCCGCTGTCCTTCTAAATTTAAATGCCAAATGTCTTTTTCCCGGTAAAAACACGGGTGCTGACTGAGGCACAGGTTAACTTTATCTTCCACTTGCAGCAAAGAATAATCTTTTAACATTTTTCGATGAACATAAGGTGTTAGCTCGGTTACCGAAAGCGATTCAAAAAAGAAGAGTGTTTTTTTTAAAACATCAGTTAGTGAATTCAGCCGCCCACCCATAATGATTAGTTCACCCCTCACTTATGAAAACTTTTCTATTATTAATTTATCCATTCAATGCCTAATTCCTTTTTTTGCCATAGAAAATTTAAATAATATTTCCATTATATTACAACAACATCTAACAAATTTTTTTCAGTCATCGACTTTAATAAAAATATGGATATAATAAAAAGATAATAATTTGACGACAAATGATAAGGAGATGATCAAATGAACACTGCCAATCTCAAATCATATTCACAGAATACTCTTACAGGTGAAGTATTTGTGGAAGGACCGGTCAGCACTGCCAATCTTGAAAAGATGTCAATGAATGAGGGGCTTACCAGCTTCAGGCCGGCAGATAGACAAAAAGAAGCCCTGTTAAAAATAACAGAGTTACCAGAAGGAATGATTTATGTCGCCAGAATCGGTCAGGAAATTATCGGTTATTTGACTTTTCACTATCCAAGCAAGTATAGCCGGTGGAGCAAACACCCGCGCGTTCTGGAACTTGGAGGTATTGAAGTGAGTTCATCCTGGCGCAAAAAGGGGATCGGTACAGCGCTTTTGCAAAAAGCGTTTACCAACCCTATAGTTGAGGAATATATCATTGTAGCTATTGAATTTTGTTGGCATTGGGATTTGAGAGGCAGTGGGTTAAGCCTACTGGCTTATCACAGGATGCTGATCAGTGCCTTTAGGAAAGTTGGTTTAACAAAACGAGCTACCGACGACCCGGATATTTTAGAAGATCCGGCCAACGTACTGGCGGCACGCATCGGCAAGAACGTTAGTGAAGAAGATTCTCTCTTGTTTGAAAACATGCTGTTTGAGAACAAAAAGGGGTTACTAATGTAAAGGAGAAAGTTTCAATATTCATCTTGGCAAAACCACGCCAATAATATATTCCGGAAAACAAAGCTAATAACAAAGCCTGTAACTCCCCATATGATAATTAGTTACAGGCTTCTTTATTGTATTTATTTAGCTTGTCTTATACTGAGCCAATATTATTACACGCTGTAATTGGGTGCTTCCTTCGTGATCATAACATCATGCGGGTGACTTTCCTTCAATCCGGCAGTAGTACAACGCATAAATCTTGTTTTGGTTTTCAATTCAATAATATCACGGCACCCGCTGTAACCCATCCCTGACCTCAATCCGCCGATTAACTGGTAAACCGTTTCGGAAAGCGAGCCCTTAAATGGCACACGGCCTTCCACTCCCTCGGGCACTAGTTTTTCGTTTGCCGTGGACTCTTGGAAGTAGCGATCCTTGCTGCCACCTTTCATAGCCCCCAACGATCCCATACCGCGATATACTTTAAAGCTTCGCCCCTGGTATATCTCGATATCTCCGGGGCTCTCTTCCGTCCCGGCCAACAAACTACCAAGCATAACTACATCCGCGCCAGCCGCGATGGCTTTTGTAATATCTCCTGAATATTTTATACCTCCATCGGCGATAACAGGTATGTCGTATCTCGCAGCAACTTGGGCACAATCATAAATGGCGGTAATCTGAGGAACCCCTATCCCCGCAACCACCCTGGTTGTACAAATTGAACCGGGACCTATTCCCACCTTAATAGCGTCCGCACCTGCTTCAATTATATCTTTAGCGCCTTCCGCTGTAGCCACATTTCCTGCAATTACGGAAACCTCAGGGTATTTTTCTTTAATTTTTGTTAATGTGTTCATGATATTCAGTGAATGTCCGTGCGCCGAATCAATAACAATAGCATCCACATTAGCCTTAACCAGAGCTTCGACCCGCTCATCCGTGTCGAACCCAACTCCCACCGCTGCCGCTACCAAAAGCCGGCCACCTTTGTCCTTGGCTGAGTTGGGGTACTGGCGCGATTTTTCGATGTCTTTAATGGTAATTAGACCTTTCAGGTTAAAATCATCGTCAACGATTGGCAATTTCTCTACTTTGTAACGTTGAAGAATTTTTTTAGCCTGTTCCATGGTTGTACCTACCGGAGCAGTAATAAGATTTTCCCTGGTCATCACTTCACTGATATATTTTGAAAAATCCTGCTCAAAACGAAGGTCCCGGTTGGTAAGGATGCCAACCAGTTTTCCCTTCACGGTAATGGGTACACCGGAAATCCGGTATCTTTCCATCAACACTAAAGCTTCTTTGACAAGATTATCCGGCTCAAGAAAAATCGGATCGGTAATCACCCCGTGTTCAGATCTTTTAACCCGGTCGACTTCGAGAGCTTGCCGATCAATAGACATGTTTTTATGAATAACTCCTATGCCGCCTTCCCTGGCTATGGCGATAGCCAAACGGGACTCGGTTACTGTATCCATTCCAGCGCTCATTAGCGGAATATTCAGCTTAATGGACTTGGTTAAGTTGGTACAGGTGTTTACATCATTAGGCAGCACTTCTGAAGCAGACGGAATTATCAAAACGTCATCGAAAGTCAGTCCCGTACGTTCAAACTTTTCCGGCAACAAAGACTTTCCCTCCCCCGCCGGTAAACCGGCCACAAGAAAATTTATATCTGTATATTATAGCATAAAAACGATCAATTCAATATTGTGTCCCACATTAATCACTTCACTACCTATAACCTTATCGCTGAACAAACTTGACACCTGATTAACAAATGACTATTATTAAATATGCAAAGAAAAAAACTTCTCCCAGTAGCTCAGCCGGATAGAGCAACGGACTTCTAATCCGTAGGTCACAGGTTCGAATCCTGTCTGGGAGGCCAAAGAAAGTTAGACGCCGCAAAATTTTGCGGCGTTTTTAATTTTTGGCAAAAAGGTAAAAACATTGAATCGTTCCAAACGGCAAAATTGCCAAATGGAACAATTCCCGAAGCAAACCACGCCGACTTTGCTCCTTGACAATAATGTATGTGTTTATTGCATAATGTAAATGGATAAAGTTGCAAATAAAGTGGCCGGGTGCTCAACGAATTGACTTTTTCTCTTGAACATCAAGGCGGTTTTCGATGCGTTTGACATCATCCCAAATGGCATGAGTTGACTAAATGCTTCCTTGTGTGGCCTACGGTTGATGGCCTTTAAATCATTGACTGCGGCTTCAATGGAGGTAAGGCGCTTGTTGGTTTCTTGCTGGCCTTGTTCTATACGATCAAGCCGTTCATTGATGGGCTTTAACTCCTCCTGAATGACGGCGCGGAGCATATTTACCAATTCTTTATTATCAGGCATGGGTGAAGTCCTCCCATATTTGTCGGGTATAGGGTTATTAAACACCGTGATGGGGTTTTCCTGCAAGCAAAAAGATTTTGTTGTACAAAACCGGCCGGTGTTACTCCCTAGCCGGTGTCTAAAATCATAACCGCCAGAACAATAAAGCACCGGTGTATTTGACAAAGCATTCTAATGACAAAAATGTTAACGGATGGCTATGTACCCAAATTAATCAAACAGCATACGTTATATTAACAGCTGCTCCTTTTGTTCTAAAGACCTCCTCTTGTAAAACCCGGTCCGTTACCGGGCCGGGTTCTTGTCTCGCTTTAAATGGTTCAGACCCCTGGGTGGAATGCCATGTCATATTTTTATTTTTCTTTGCCACCAATCACCATATTGAATAATGTAGAATCGGTGCTGTTAAAAAGGTAGGCATACTGTGCAACAGCTGCTATGGGATCCTTTGAGTATGCTTTTTGAAATGCCATAGCGACATCACTATGCCTCACTAAACTGTCCAAACCGCTAATTTTTCTAAATAAATTAGCTAAATCAGATTCTTCCTCAAATATTTTTTCGATTTTTGCCTTATCGGGATGATCATTGGTTACAATGATCTTCCCGTTTGTATCTGTACTCAGGCTGATTTCTTTAGATGTGTCAATACCGTTATCAGAAAAAAGTTTATTTGTTCTTGATAAAAATGATTCTTTATCTTCCTTAAGTTCTGCCTTCAGATCATTGATGGTAATGACATTACCGTTGCTGTGACGAAACAGCGACTTCAGTAATCCTGCCTTTTTAATTTCGTTGGCTTCTGCTGTATTTTGAGCTTGTGAAACGTATTCATTAAAACTGTTTTTCGCGTTTGTGGGACTTTGCTTATCCGGGATTGAATAACCGCTGGAACCTACTGGCGAGATTTGCACGGAATAACCTCCTTAATTTATCATTTTTAATAATATCGACACTTTCTTAATGAATCACCAGTGAGTGATTAAATAATTGAAGAAAAATATTCAACCCAAGCGGAATTTTTTTTGATCCGCCAAACAGGTGATTTTCTTATCGTTAACAGGTATTTTATTTGAAATATGGGGTATATTAACAAACAACTCTAAGTCTCCTGGCAAAGCCCTGCCTCTTTTGGTAGGGCATTTTTTATTTTTTAGCGACCCCACCCCCCGAAAATGTGCATAATCAACGTATTAATAGATAAGTGTGTGGCTCATGATAACCACCTCAGCCCGCACCCACATGCCGCCTTTCTCTCCAGGCGGCTTTTAATATTTCATGATCTAGAATTATATTATGTCTTTAATTGAATTTGCAAGGTATAGATGTGGAAATATTATGCAAGAAAAAACCACCCTCGTCAGGTGGCTAGGTGAAAAGAATAGGGGAGGTCATATAATAAAGAGGTTGAAGATGGTAACTAATATTATAACAATATTTGAAATATTATCAATATTCATTTATATTAATACGCTTACTATTTTTAAGAAGAAATTTCTATATAGCTAATTTTGGAGCAATATATTTAACTTAATCATTGTTGCAATTATCTGGTAATTAATTAGTGTTGACTGATTCCAATTGCAACGTATTAACCAATAAGTGAAAAACCAGGGACACAGTATATCCCTGGTTTTTCACTTATTGGTTAATCTATTTGTTAAATACATCCGCCGCAGAAGCCCACACCGAAAACAAGAAGGAGCAAGATCAATATGTGATAAATAACAAATGTGCTTATTGTTGATAAGCATATTTGCCGGTCATGCGCGGACCGGGTATCAACAGTTGTCAATCCTGCTGTTTTAGTGTATCCACTACTTTCTGTGACACCTTAACAGCGTCCAACAAACCACACCTGTCTAGGACTACCGCCAGCATCTCCCGCGTTACAGTCCCCTGTGGATCGGTTCCGTCCATGATGCCTTTTAACTTTGCCTTATCCCAGGAAGCCTTAGCCCAATCACTCACGTTATTCCTCCCTTTTTCATACACTGCCGAACCAACGGCGGCTAGTTTTGTTTCATCAGCATGTTGCCAACTCCAATAACTGATCCCAGGCAATCCGGCATTTTTGCAAATGTCAGCGAAACGAATAATAGCGTCAGCAGTCACGTTATCATACAACTGGCCGGCTGGAGCAACGGGCAGCCCATAAGTCATCAAGCCATTTAATGAACTGGAGAGCGCCCTGTCAACCGTCATTCCAAAATCTCCCCAATAAACTTGCGGTATAGCCACGGCACATGCTTCTGAAAAAATTTGCCATGGGAAACCGGTGTGGTAACTGGGTATCCCGAAGCTGGAGTAGCCTAGCGGAGCGCCAAGCAGCCTGAATGCTTTTAAAACAGCCTGTGCACGGCTTGGATACTGTTCATATTCAGCCTCCGCGTCAATAACCAGCCAATCAGCACCGGCAGCTAAGCATCTTCTCGCAGCTTCAGCTTCGCCAGACGGATTAGTTCCATAGGAATAACCCCAAGCGCCAATTATCAAACCAGCATTATGCGCCTTTTCAACTATGGACTCAATTTGCGGCCAGTAATTGGACCCGTCCCAGCCTTTTATCAGTAGTCCCGCCAGGTCAAGAGCCACCGCCTTATTCACCACATTCTGAGGCGCGCCGCATAGCTCTAACTCCCAAATCCAGATATGTTTGCCTTCCCAAGGGTTCAATTCAAACACCTCTTTATATAATATATAAATTTATTTAAAGAAGTGCTACTCCTTGACAGATTTTTCCCATTTTCTCTCGCTAATTATAAATATCCATCATCTTCCTTGTTTTTGTTTTTTATTATTGGTCAAAATAAAATCAGGAGGTGAATGAACCGACAAATCAAAAATTCGCTCATCGATATTTCGGCATTCAAATCTAGTGAGGAGGAATACAGATGACAAAATGTCCATTTTCAAAAAAAAATAGAGCTTCAGATGATGCTCTAAATGAAATCAGCTCGGATATAACCTGCGAAAGTTGCGAAGATATGACGTGCGAGGATAATATTAACCGGTCTTTAAAAGACAAAGACAAAGACAAGGGCTCCAAATAGTATTATAGGTAAAAGCAAACTATTAATACGCCTTCAGGTTTACCTACCTGGAGGCGTATAAGTTACTAAAGCATACTGCGGTAAATTCTATTTTACCGACGGGCGATAAGCCAATCCTTCCGCTAATGAAATTAAATTATTATGCTCATCTTTTACTTCAACTCGATATATTCCGGTCTTTTTGGTTAAACTCTCTTCCCTGGCGGTAGCAGTGAGAATAGCTCCTTCTTTTGTAGCTTTTATGAAATGAATATTAGCATTCAAGGCCAAAGCAACTGGACCATGGGCGTTACTTGCCGCGGCAATTACGATGTCCACGAGGCTAAAAATCGCACCACCGTGGGTTATATTCACACCATTCAACAATTCCGGTTTTACTTCCATCATTGCCTGTGCGTATCCGGGCTTCATATCAGTTAATTTTATCCCAAGGTGCCGGGCAAATGAATCATTCCCTAACCGTTCCATACCACTTTCCATGTTCATTTTTTCCTCCTCTCTCTTCCGGCTTCCTTCATAACAACTGTTTCATTAATAAGTAAGCGTTCTTAATAGTAATTAACTAATATATTATATATTACTTTTTACAATTCCGGGGTATTATATATTATCAAAGCATAATTATTTAACCGCCCAGTGTTATGTCCTGTGTTTCATACCAATTCAAGGCATCGTATAAATGTTCAGGTCTGAAATCTGGCCATAATTCATCCACAACATAAAAATCAGCATATATTGATTGAACAGGTAGAAATCCGCTGAGTCTCCTCCGGCCCCCCCATCTGATGATTAAATCAACACGTGATATATCGGCTGAGGCTATCGATTCCAAAAAATTTCTTGTTGAAATGTTATCACTTGTGGAATCATAGTTTGTCAGATGATTTAAGTCCCATTTCCATCCATAGTTTACTAAAAAGTTTATACGAATAGCATCATTTCCAAATGTGCGTCTTTTGGTGTACGGAATTAGTTCCGGAGGGAATAACGGTGAGTAAAAATCTCCGATGACCAACAAAGATCCATCTTTGTTAACAAACATATTAACGGCTTTAATACACGCCTGCTGAAAGGCTATTCGCTGAACTGACGGACGCTTTGTGTTATCCTGAGTAAAACCGTAAAAAGTTAATTCTTTTATTCCAATGCTTTTACATATCTCATAAAGTCTCAAGCCAGGTTCCAATCCTTTTTCATACCCGGCCTCTTTTGGCAATCCATTCTGTACAGCCCATCTTCTGTTTCCATCAGGTATAATTCCAATATGTTTTGGTAGTCGCCGGAATTTTAGTTGGGACATAAAATCTCACCTCTGTTCAATAAGATATCCCAACCAGGATAAAATATAACAAACCTCAATCGAACAATAAATATTAAATCTATAAAATATTTAAAATAAATCTTTTATCAAAATCCTTAAAGATGTAAACTAAGATCGAATAATCCTTTTTTTTACTCAAGAGGGGGTTTTATAATGTTGCCGATTACATTGGAAAGAATTGAGAAGCAACTTATTCGTTGGGGTTATCCATCCCATTTGGTCGAGAATATGAAACCCTGGAGTTTAATAAGCTGCTACGCCAACGAGAAGAGAAAAAGGGAAGAAAAACTAACAACTGAGCACTATAAAGGTAAAGCAATAATGGATACAGATGTTAAATCCAGGAAATCCGAAAAAGGCGCTAAAAAGTACCAGGGTGTTAAAGTCCCTTACCGTAACCGGTAACAATAATAAAGAAAATAACCAACTTCAGACTATGGTCCTGTTTAATTTAGGAAATATCACTCATGCAAAAGGTGGTGGTTTTGTTTTATGATATTTAAAAATCTAAGGCGGTGATAAATATGTTGCCGTATCAGCTCTATAAAATTGAAAAGCAACTGTTAAGCTGGGGTTATTCAAGCCGTATACTTGAAGGCATGGACACCCGGCGTCTGGTCAACTGTTATTATTATGCAAAAAAACTCCGCGACCCGAATACTTCGTGGCATGAAAAGAAACCGATAGTAATATTTAAATAAGTTTTTTTGTCAGCGGTTCCTTTTTTGGGACCTTCCGTCTTTGGAGCAATCTATTTTTTTCACGCCCTCTTTACCATTACTTCCTTTATTCAAAGAATTGCCATTACCGGAAGCAGCTCTTTTTTTTAAACAAATATATCGATAGTAGACATAGACAAAAATAATATATAGCGGTACAGCTGAAAAGAATTTCAATTTGCTTGGAATCCACGGCAGTGAAAACACTATTATGCCCAGTACGGTAACCGCCAGCGCCAGGTTGCGCCATTTTTTTATTTCATCTCCGCCCGTAATAATCACCTCATTTTTCCATGGAGCTATCAAAAACCCTGCAAATGATAGTATATAATACCCGCACTTCTTATACAAGAAAATAAAAAAGCATGGTTTGTTTCACCATGCTCGTGAGGAATTAAAATAATTATTTAATTTTTAGCTTCTATGGTAGCTATCACTGACTTGCTATTACCCTGTCTGACAAAATTTATTTCAACCTGACTACCCACCTGGGTACCGTTTACCAGATCAATCAGATTATTAGGGTTGCTGACATTGCTGCCGTTATAACCCGTTATTACATCGCCGCGTTGAAGCCCCGCCTTGGCAGCCGGGCCGCCTTCCACCACCTGGGCAATCAACGCACCGCTTAAGTCCTTCAAGCCATAATATTGCGCTATTTCATTTGTTACCGACTGGAGATATACGCCAAGCCACGGGTGGGCAACACCACCTTTATTCACCAAATCATCAAAAACAGATTTGACGGTGCTGCTGGGAATAGCAAAGCCGATGCCTTGGGCTTGGGCATTAATAGCTGTATTGATCCCGACAACTTCACCGTTCAGGTTTAACAATGGTCCGCCGCTGTTGCCGGGGTTAATCGAGGCGTCGGTTTGGAGCAGGTTTTTATACTGTCGATCTTGCACGGTCATTGGACGACCTTTGGCGCTAATCACTCCCACCGTTACCGTATGATCAAGTCCGTATGGATTGCCGATAGCGATCACCCAGTCCCCAACCCTTATGCTGTCTGAATTACCAAGGGGCACGGTGGGCAATTCCGCGCCAGCGTCAATTTTTAGCACTGCCAGGTCCAGGTCTTTGTCAGACCCAACTTTTCTGGCCGGGTACGCTTTATCCTGCCCTGCCAAGGTCACTTCGATTGCATCAGCACCGTTGATAACGTGCTCGTTTGTCAATATATACCCGTCTGACGATACAATAAAGCCTGATCCCAGACCGCGGCTGACCCTCGGTTGGGACGGCATAAGGTTCTGATTCCCGAAAAATTGTCTAAAGAAGGGATCGTTGAAAAAAGGATCAAGGTTGCCGCTACCGCTGCTCTGTTCTGTTGTATCAATTCTAACCACTGCCGGGCTAACCCTGGAAACGATGTCAGGGATAGTGTCAGGGCCTATTCCCGGCAACGGGTTATAAGCCTCTCCCGGATTTGTCTCATTAGCCCAGGAAAGGTGCGGCAGTCCATGATAGCTGCCGGCATATGCCACGGCAGCTACTACCAGCGCAGCCGCCAGAAAAGCAACAACTATTTTTGTCCTGGGTATCGATTTAAAATACGAGTTCATCAGCAGACACCTCCTAATAATTAATGATAAATACGATTGTCTTTATTATACCTATTTTTTTTTACCGTTTTGTGAACAAACTTTGACAAAAACAAAAATTTTTCCATTTAAAATATAAGTGCCGATTAATTTTCGGCAGGAACAACCTCCAGGGTAAAACTAAAATTAGAACCCTGGCCAACCTCGCTGCGCACTTCTACCCGGCCACCGTGCGCCTCAATTATCTGCTTAACTATGGCCAAACCCAGTCCGGTTCCCCCTAGGTTGCGTGAGCGGGATTTTTCCACCCGGTGAAAACGCTCCCAAATATACGGCAGATCTTCCGGTGGAATGCCTGGACCCTGGTCGGCCACTTCCACGGTAATTTTCCCCGCTTCTTCAACAGCTTTTACGGTGATGGCGCCACCTGGCGGCGAATAACGCACCGCGTTTTCCAACAAGTTGGTCAGTACCTGCTCAATCCGGTCTTCATTACCCAGCATTAGGGATAAATCAACCGGTACATCCTGGTTCACCTTAACCTGCTGCCGTTCTATCTGTGGCTTTAACTTAAGATGAACCCGGGCAACCAAGTCCGATACATCGATCGGATTAAGCTCCCAACGCATTTTGCCGGACTCGATTATAGCCAGATCCAGCAAATCATGAATCAGCCGGTTTAAACGCAAGGTTTCCTGATGGATTACTTTGAGGTAACGATCCCGGGGCTGGCTTTCGTCTATAGTGCCATCCATTAAAGCCTCCAGGAATCCTTGAATGGAAGTAAGCGGGGTACGCAGTTCGTGAGACACATTGGCCACAAAGTCCCGCCTCAATAGCTCCAGTTTCCTCAACTCGGTAATGTCCTGCAGCACGCCAACAACTCCGTAGCTGCCCCCCACACTCTCTCTTAAAGGCGCCAGGTGGGCAATAATGAAAGTTTTACCCTCATTAACTTCAAATTCCGCTGAACAAGGCTCGCCTGACAAAACAACTTCACTGAAAAGGCCGGCCAGGCCAGGGCAGCAGGAAAGCGCCGATACCGGGCGCTCCAGCACTTCCGCCGGATCAACCCGCAAGGTGCGGGAAACCGCCTCGTTTGCCAGGATCACCTGGCCGGAGCTGTCAACCGCCAGGACACCTTCCGTCATATTGGTTAAGATGTTTTCAATTTTACCCTTCTCCCGCGACAGGGCGCTGATGGTCTGATCCAGGGAGCCGGCCAGGTGATTGAAATCTTCCGCCAACTGGCCAACCTCGTCACTTGAGGTCACCTCCACCCGCTGGCGGAAGTTGCCTCTGGCCATTTCCCTGGTAACCTCGCTCATCTGGCTTAAAGGCCGGGAGATAGAGCGGGACAGCCAGAACCCCAGCATGGCGGATAGTAAAACAGCCCCCAAGGCGGCGTAAAGGATTAATACACGCACAGCATTAACTGTGGCAGTCATACCTGAAACAGGAGCCGTCAGGATTAGAGCGCCAACCACCCCATTATTTGTCTGAACCGGCACCGCCACTGAGAGCATCACCTGTTCGTGACGCTGGGCAAAGCCTCTATTATCGATTGTTTTCCCCTCAAGAACGACAGTCTTTCCCTCAAGAACCTGCTTCGCTTCCTCGGACGTCAACGGCAATTGCGGAAAACCCTGAATGCCGGACCCGCCCTGCTGCAAAACTTCCTTGTCAATAACGGTTAACCGGGCATCTAAAAAAGTGCCAACCGTATTGAGCAAAAAATTCATCGGCTGAGCTTGGCCGCCCTCCAGGTAAACCGCCACAATTCTCGTCATTTCCTGGCCTTTGCGCTCCAGTTCCCTTTCCTTGGCCGTATAAAAATAATTGGCAAATAGCTGAGAGATCGCAATACCTACAACGGCAAGCGTAACCAGAGCAATAACCAGATAAGAAACCATCAGTTTGGAAAAAAGGCTGTTACGCATTTTACTCAGCCACCTCAAATTTATAGCCTAGCCCCCAAACTGTCCTGATGTACCGCTTTTTCGCTCCTGCCTCCAGTTTTTCCCGCAAGCGTTTGATGTGCGTGTCCACCGTACGGGGATCGCCAAGGTACTCGTAATCCCAAACATTTTTTAACAACTGCTCCCGGCTGTACAGCCTGCCTGGATAACTGGCAAGAAACCAAAGCAGTTCAAATTCCTTTGGCGCCAGGGCAACCTCGCGGCCGTCCACTTCAACCCGGTGGCTGCTGTAATCAACAATAATCCCAGGGTAGCTTAAAATTTTAGAACTAGTTTGACCAGCCAGCGCGCTGCGGCGCAGTACCGCCTTGATCCGCGCCACCAATTCTATCGGGCTGAAGGGCTTGCATACGTAATCGTCCGCCCCCAGCTCCAGTCCCAGCACCCGGTCAAATTCCTCACCTTTGGCTGTAAGCATGATAATAGGAGTTGTTTTTGTTTTCCGGATCTCCCGGCAAACTGCCCAGCCGTCCAATTTAGGCAGCATTATATCCAGGATAATCAGGTCGGGCCCGGCAGTTCGCAGCTTGGCCAACGCTTCTTCCCCATCCCAGGCCGATTCCACCCGGAACCCTTCCTTTTCCAGGTACAGTCTAATCAAATCCTGAACCAGTTCATCGTCATCTACAACTAGGATCATATTAGAAGCCACCGCAAGACCTCCCCGACTCGCCACCTATTATTATACTTCAGGTATTGGTATTTCTTGTGTTATGTTTTCAAGTATCGTCGGTTCACTGATACAATAACATGATCATTTTTTTATATGTTATCATAGATACAATCCGTAAGTCATCCTGAAAAACTGATGGTATCCTTAATATAATTTTCCAAGAGGCGCTTGCGCGATCCAAAATGGGATTAGATACGTGGGATTTGCATCTGGTTATTTATGAAGAGGGTGGACAAACACATGCGTGGCTTGAGAAGGATACTATAACTGTTGCAGCCAATTTATTTTGACAATGGATTATCAGCGGCGCGGATGGTTTTGCGGTTATTCATCCGCTCTTTTCATTCGTTTTAATTCTTGACCGATATAATACGTTGTTTCGTTATCAAAATAAGTTTCTCTGCATTGGTCGCATATAATATGTTTTACATTTTGTACTGTATATCTCTGTTTAACTGGTCTAATTACAGTGTAATCTTTATAAATTACCTTTACCGGATTATCACAAATAGGGCATACTTCCAATACTAACATCTCCTTCAATAATAGTGTGCACAGCACTTTCCAGGAAACATTTTGTATATGCTACACATATTGTAGTTTGGTAATCTATGGTATGTCAAGACACTAGGAGGCATTGTTTATTACACCACAACTAAGATATAGTAAGAAAAATATCTGGATTTTTAACCTATTTTCGTTTAAAATTAAAATCAACTATTCCAGGAAGTATTGATTTTACTTGTTTTTATAGATGTTAATGAATCCAATATCGGGATGAAAAATATAAATTCTAATCGTGCGTAAAAAAAATACAGGATTTTTTGCTAGTAATGCAAAAATCCTGTATCCCGCGTAATTACTAAATTGGTGCGGCAGAAGGGACTTGAACCCCCACGAGCTTAACGCCCACTAGAACCTGAATCTAGCGCGTCTGCCAATTCCGCCACTGCCGCAAATTTTATTGTAAATCAAATAACTATTGCAGAATTACGGGTTTTATTATAGCACGTTAAAAAAATCAGGTCAACAATATTAAATCTTTAAATTATAACCCGAGCAAGTTTCTTAAAAAAGTGAGGGAGTTATCATTGGATAATTCACAATTACGGGGAAGCAAAGCAATGAATTACTTATTCTATCCCCGTTCAATTGCCATTATCGGAGCTTCGGCCAATCCTGCCAAACCTGGCGGCATGCCGATTGTTTCATTAATCAATAACGGCTACACCGGCAGCATATACCCGGTTAATCCAAAACACGTAAAGATTGCCGGGTTACCATGCTATCCTTCCCTAAGTGATATTCCTGATGAAGTGGATCTGGCAGTTATCGCTGTTTCCGCTCAATTGACTCAAAAAGCCCTTTATGAGTGTGCCGCGAAGAAAGTAAAGGCTGCCATAGTTTTTACTTCAGGGTTTGCCGAAGTAGGCGGTTCAGGTATTAAATTTCAGGAAGATATGGCAATACTGGCGCGAGAAAGTGATATCGCCTTGTGCGGCCCGAACTGCATGGGAATATTCAATGCCCAAAACGCGATGACAGCGGGATTTGTTATTTCAGAGCTGCCGGAGAAAGTAATAGTGCCTAATTTTTTTGGATTTATCAGCCAAAGCGGTGGATTCGGGGCAATAATGCACGCTATAGCTTCAGACCGGGGTATCGGATTTACTTATTTTATCAGTTCAGGCAATGAGACCGACCTTCAGTTCGCCGATTATCTTGCCTATATGGTCGAAGACGCCGCCACCAAAGTAATCGGAGGTTATTTAGAAGGAATCAAAGACGGGCGCAAACTTTTTCAAGCGGCTGAAATGGCGCTTCAAGCCAAAAAGCCGGTTATATTGATAAAAACCGGGCGCCATCCGGCGGCAGCCAGGGCGGCTTCTTCACACACAGGCGCGTTGGCGGGTTCGGACCGCGTTTATAGTTCTTTTTTCAAACAAAAAGGCATCATTAGGGCTGAAAGTGTGGAGGAGTTTATCACAATACTATCTTTGCTGGCCGGCAACAGCCTGCCCCGCGGAAACAAAGTCGGCATTATTGTCGGTTCCGGCGGAAATGGTGTCTTACTAGCCGACAAGTGTGTCGAAGCCGGTCTTGAAGTAGGGCTGTTGAGCACCCATACACAGGCCTCCCTAAGTAAGCTGCTGCCTTCATTCGGCACAACAGCCAATCCTATCGATATGACCTCACGGATTTTGACTGACCCCACCCTGTTAAGAGAAACAACTAACCTGGTAATAAAAGACCCCGGCGTGGATATGCTGATCATCTTGCATTGGGCATCCCGCAAGGGCTGGTCGCAACCTACGAGGGAAATTGTCGATTTGTTGGCTCATTCAGGCAAGCCTGTGCTGGTGCTGGTGTGGGGTTCGGATGAAGCGGCGATTGAAGATCTGCGTTTCTTTAGAGAACACCAGGTTCCCGCTGTAAGGGAGATTGATTATGCAGCGCGCAGCCTGGCCGCGTTGGCGAAATATTCCGCCAAGGTTGATTCATACTTTAACCGGTCCCAAATTTCTCATTCTCCTGTGCCTGACAGAGAGAAAACAGCCGTTTTGCTAAAAAGTTATAAACCCGGCGATAAGCTGTCGGAATCACAATCCAAGGAAATACTAAGATCTTGCGGTATCCTGACCACGAGAGAAAGCTTAGCCACTAATGAGGAAGAGGCAGTTAAAATTGCAGCCGGGCTGGGCTGCCCCGTGGCCTTGAAAATCGACTCACCCGATATACCTCACAAGACCGAAGCCGGGGGAGTCAAACTTAATATTGAAACTCCGGAAAAAATTAAAGAAGCTTACAGAGAAATTATTCATAGCGTAAAAAAACACAACCCTGACGCTTTGATCCGGGGCATTTTGGTGCAAGAGATGCTTACCGGGGGGATTGAAGTTATCGCCGGTATCAGCCGTGACCCGGTCTTTGGCCCGACAGTGATGTTCGGATTGGGAGGAATCTTTGTTGAAGCGCTGGAAGACGTATCCTTAAGAATCGCCCCTTTGAACATGGAAGACACCAGGGAAATGATCAGTGAAATAAAAGGATTCAAGGTTTTATCCGGTCTTCGTGGCAAGCCCCCGGCGGATCAAGAGGCAATTGTAGATGTACTCTTAAAATTATCCCAAATTTCAGTGGACTTTCCTCAAATTAACGAACTTGATATTAACCCTTTGTTCGTATTCCCAAAAGGACAAGGCGTACGCGCAGCCGATGTTTTAATTACTATATAGAAATGTTAAAAAACGACAAAATCAACCTCTTTAACATGACACCCCTAAAATATATAATGTATTACAGGGGTGTTAATTTATGACAAACCATCGATTAACAGGCAAATATGTGCCCGATAAAGACGGTAAACTAAAGCCCACCTTAATCTTTATGGAAACCAACTCAAACATGCTGACTCTAACTTCCCGCCATTCCAATTATTCTTTCATATTCAACGCTATTCCATCGTGGTATAAAAAGGTACGGCTATGGGTGAAAAACACTATAAGTTGAGGAATTAACTTATAACAATTGTATTTGATAATCAATAACAGTCAGCGTTCCCTGGACTTCGATAAAACTTACTATGGCAGCAAAGACTTTGTGGACGTAGGCTTGTTCGTTGCTTATTATTGACAGGCCTAAAGTAGAACGTTGCCAGGTATCCATTTCTCCGATCTCCGCGATAGAAACGTTAAAACGCGTTTTTATCCGGTCTATGACACTTTTTAGCACCCTTCTCTTTTCTTTGAGCGAGTGTGCTTCGCCAATGAACAATTCAATTGTTAACACTCCGACAACCAATCTAATTTCCTCCGGCGATGGTAACGGCTATTCTGAGAATTCTCTTATTCTGACTCCTGCTCAGTTAACCTGCTACAGATAAAGATTTATTTCTTCCCAGCTGTCCAGTAAACCGTCCGGAGCCAGTTTCTCTAATTCTTCCCTGCCGTCAAGGCCCCAGGTTACAGCTAGAGCGCGTGCCCCGGCATTCTGCCCGGTTAATATGTCCAACCTGCTGTCACCGATAAAAATTGACCGGTCAGCAGCGGTCTCCAGCGACGCCAGAGCTTTAAACAATGGCTCCGGGTCAGGCTTTGGTTTAACAACATCGTGGGCTGTTACCACTACATC
>MVQK01000014.1 GCA_002067515.1 Pelotomaculum sp. PtaB.Bin013
TCAGTTCCTCCCGGCCATTTATTTCTATCTGCGCAGGACAAGGATATTGTCTTTCATCAGTTGACGCAATTGATTACGCAGACCTTCAATCACCTTGTTTAGTTCCTCTTCATTTTCTATTTCTACTACCGGCGCGGTTAGAGCAAGAGTCAGCAGGTCTAGGCCGGACAACACCTTTTTACTTTTAACGGGAGTATCGCCGGCAGAGGGCTTCGGCTTTCGTTTTTGCAAAGTATACTGGATCTGCGATTTTATCTGCTCCAGCGCGTTCTTGGCCAGGGTGGGCACGGCGATAAGCTGGGTAATGCTGTCGGTCTCCCGGTACTGGCGAATTTGCTGGTTGATGTTATTTTGCCCTTGCTTGATAATAGATTCGATTTCGGGGTCGGCGCTGTACTGCTCCGTCATATCCGCCACCACTGACTGGATGCTCTCCAATTCAGGCATGTATGTCCGCCGCTGTTCATCCAGTACCTGCCGCAGGCCGTCATTCAGCCGCTGTAGTAAAATGGGCAATTGGCTGATCTGCTTGTAGGGTTCTTTATGACGCAAGATAGTCTCAATTTCGTGCTTGATCGTTTGTAGTTCAATATTTCCAACGGCGCTTTGCAAATCTGTCTTTCTTTGACGGAGCGCCTTCACAGCTCCGTCAAAGTGCTCAATGGCCTTGCCGAGGTAAAACGACTTCAGGTCTTCCAGCTGGTCAAACCATTCATCCAACTGGTCCTCCAGGTCAAACAACTCTTTAATTAATTGCTCGTCATCTTTTCTGGACAGCAGGGCTTCCACCGTTCTCTCCAAATGCAAAATATCACTAGACCCGGGGTAAGGGAACTCTAAAGACTCCTGCCGCCGCCGCTGCTGGATTTCCCGGAGGGGCGCCTGCATCTGCTCCTCTGCCTTGGCGCGAATCACACCAGCCACTTCTTCATAGGTGTCCCCCAAAGTTTGCTGGCCAAAGTATTCACGCATGATGCCGCTTAATTTTTTGCGAACATCGGTGGGAATCGCCACCTCAAGTTCCACAACGACCTTTTCCCGCTCGGTGGTCTTGGTCAGGCGGGAAACGAATTCGGGATGAGTAGTATTAAACCGCTCACCCAGATAGGACAGCTTAACCTTTCCTTCATATAGCAATATTGTAACGATGCCGGCCAGGTCCCAGTCCGTCCAGCCGTAAGGGACGCCCGTAAAACGCTCCACAATGGCCTTCATGGTCGGACGCGCATATTTTCCTTGCTGTTCTTCCAGGTAGCGCATGACTTCATCCAGGGCCAACTGATTGGGCAGCGTTCCGTCAAGACGCTGTTGAATGCCTTTTGTCGCCCATTCTTTAATCTGCTGGGCGGCGTTTTTCAATTCAATTTTATGATCGATATAATGATGCTTGGTAAAGGTATTACGTACCAGGATCTCAAAGGCCCGGTCAATCTGCGCCGCCGGTTCACCGTTAAAGGTGTATGATTGCCCCTCAATGTAAAACGTGGCCCGGCGGCTCGCTTCTTTTAGCGCTTCCCGGCCTATTCCCTCAAATTCACTGATCTCACCGCGCTTCTGCTCAATAACTCTTTCCTGAGTTTTGGTCAGGTTTACCGAACTTTTGCGGTTTAGATAGCCGGCGATTTTAACGGCGTATTCAAAGGGCTCGCTAAAATTGGGCCCGTCTTCCGGCAGGCGCACGACCAGGACTCCGTTGGTGGCCTTAAGCATGGCTTCCATCTCCGGGATGGGTTCCGAGTACAACTGCAGGGTCAGGGGATGCTGGGCCACTCCCAGGGTATAGCTGTCAAACCGCCGGTTAAAGTCAAAATCGCGGCCGCTCGCGTGGCGGTAGCGTGTCTGCGGGTAGATCTCGTTAAAAAATACTTTGGTCATGTCTTGCAAAACTTTGGCCTGGTCAAGGGTAGTGTTTTTGATCTCCTGGTTGATCTCCTGCTCTTCATCACTCAGGAAGGTGTATGTCTGATCGGCATTCTGCTGAATAAGCACATGACGGATCAACTTATCCAGCGCCCGTGAAACCTGCCGTTCTATTTCGTTTTTAATCGCGTCCACACTATTAAGAAGCAGCGTGGTGATGTTCTCCAGACTGGCCGGAAAGCCCTCGATGCCTTTAATCATATAGAGAGTCCGCAGCACATCGAGATCAAAGGGCGCTATTCCGTCCTTGTCTTTAGCCTTGCGGATCGTGCTCTTGACCGAGGTATCCAGAAAGCTTTCCAGCGTTCCATAAAACTGGGCGAAGGTGGCCAGGCGGCCGGTATCCTCTTCTCCCAGCAAAAGCGCTACTTCCTGAAAGGCGTTTAAAAGTGAGCGCTCACCACGGGACAGGTGTTTGCCGGCCTCGCCCTGGATGCGGATTTTATCAAATACTTTTTGCAGGAGGTCGAACTGATAGGGCACAAAGGGGTAGCCGGCAACAAAGTCTGCGGCAGACTTGTAGCCCGAGCGCAAGGCGCCGGTATTGCCGTCGAAGGACAGCATATTGCGCAGGGATTGCTCCCTAACCTCGTAATCAAGCTGCAGGGTTTGTCCGGCCACCTCTGTTTTGGCCAGCAGGCGCCGTTTGATGACCTCGTCCGTGTTGGCGCTGGAAAGGTTCAAGCGGGTGGAGAACCGTCCCTGGATCTTGGAGAAATCCTCCCCGCGCACTTTGGTCACGGCGTCGATTTTCTCCTGGGAAGTGACTATCACCCAGACCCGGCCTTGCGCATAGTTACCCAGGTCTTCCACAACGGTCTGCAGGTTGAGCATGAGTTCCCGGTTATCGCCGATGTACTGGCCGATTTCATCCACCAGGAAAACCAGGCGGTAGTCTTTTCCCCGCTTCCGGCAGTAACCGGCGATGAGTTTGGCCAGGTCTTCGGAAGTTATTTCAAAGGTGTCTTTCATCCCTTTCAGGAAAGTTTTAGACGCCTCCTCATCATAGCCGATAGCCTGCATGGCCCGGAAGAAATCTTTTTGTTTAAGCAAGATATAGTCGCGGGACTCTTCCCATGACTTGCCGCTATTTTGGGCAAAGGCGGCTTTAAACTCCCCGTACCGGCCTTCCCGTTCCAGATGGCGCTCGATCCCGGCGATCCAGGCCATGCTGGAGTAACCCAGGTGCTCGTTAAAAACTTTCAGGAAAACATCAACGATTTTCTGCTTTTCATTCTTCGAGCCGGTGGCGCTTTTAGAGTCGATGTTAAACAGCAGCGCGTCGCTTTCCACTGAGGCAGCGGTAAGGATGAGACTTAGCAATTCCGGGTTGATGTCTTTGTCCCGGAAAAAATCTACCGCCCTTTTGCCTTTTACAGTACAGTTGCTTAACAGATAAGATAATATTTTTAGCAAATGAGATTTACCGGAACCAAAGAACCCGGATATCCACACGCCCATTTTGCTTGTCGGCTCGCTCAGCGCGGCCGCATAATGGCTATAAAAAGTTTCTAAATTGCCTGCCAGTTCATCGGTAACGACGTACTCGTCCAGTTCCGTGTAAATGGATTCTTCGTCGAGCTGTCCGGCCTGGATCACCCCATTGATATTCCGCCGGATACTTTTCTGGAATAAGTCTTTAATTTTCAAAAATAATCACCCCTATTCCTATTGCAAATCCTTATTTTTATTTCTATCTCTATCTCTATTTATTTCTATTTGGCAGGCTCGATGCGAAAAGCGCGGTAGTAGTTATCGTCCTTATAAATGTTAAACAGGCTAAGTTCCGAGCCGTTATAATTCCCCGGGTAGAACATGACCACCGGGATGTCCGTCATGTATTGGTGCAGGCGATTTAAAATGTTATGGGAGCGCATCATCGGGTAAATGCTGCCTACACCGGTGAGAAACAGGACATCCGCGCCCTGGGCTTTTTGGGCAATTGCCTGAGCAAATTTTTCGCCTTCCAGCGTCGGCTGAAGCGCGTCAAAAAGCTCGGCCGTCCCTTCCCCGGCTTCCATTTCCAGCAGTGTTTCGATACCAACGTCCTGCTCATACAGTTCCAGGAGTAATTGATAAAGGTTTATTTCAATGATTTTCAATTTTACTCTGCTTTTGACATACTGGATAAAGGAGCGGACGGACAATTCTTTCTCGGGGGCGTAATCGAATATAAAGTAAGGAATTTCATTGCCCAGTCCCTTCTTTTCGAGAAAATGCGGCTGCTGGATATAGTCGGTAAAATGATCCATCCGTCTTTGCAACTCATCCACTTTGAAGCTCCCCTCTCTTCCTAAGCATTTAACATAAGGGCTGTAAAATCATTGTATCTTGGCTCAGTATCAACAAAAGCCCGTAAATCAACGCCAAGCAGTATAGGGGTAATAAGCCAGTGATCGTTTTGCGGCTGCAGCAGGCCGCACTCGGTCAGGAAGCGCAGCATGACCTGCCGCAATTTCTTTTTGGTTTCCGGCGACCAGTCGGCGACTATTTGGCTTTGCTCTCCTTTATATTCGAAGAAACTGACTACTTCGCCCGCGGGCAGACGATTTTTATGGTTCAGCCAATGATGGCGCAATATCTCCAGGACGAACTCACGCGGCAAACGGTAACTCCTTAGGAAGGAGTAAAGCAAAACGGCTAGCCGGTCATGACGCTGGTTTTCTAAAAAAATCCGACGTAATACCGGGTCCAGGAAACGCAGCCTGCGGTTAATTATTTTTAACGCGGCGATGATAGTGCTTTGACGCTTCATCCGAAAAAGGTTTTCCTCTATCACTTGTGCTCGTATTTCAACCGGGCTCTTTCCTTCTCGTTCAAGCCTCAGGAAAATTCTCATTTCGTTTTGCAGCAGCCACTCAGACGTAAAAGCAGCCGAATATTGTTGCAATACTATACACCTGCTTACATTTTTTTGTATTTAATAGTCTACCAGTTTGTAAGAATTAAAAATCTATAGTTAATATTGTATAAACCTATAACAATTTCCTGCTTTTTTATTACCAAAACAGTATTATGTCTGACGATGACAGGATAACAGCACAGGTTTTTCATTAAAACTATAAGCTTACCACTTATTTTATATCTTTCCTATTGATATCTGGTTGTCATAATGCAAAAAATATTTCTTAATAATTTTTAAAAAGTGACGGTGTTGCTTTTGCCATTCAATATAAACAAGTAAAAATAAATACTACCATAAAAGTCACTATTGACAAACATATGTACGTAATTTAAAATATTACTGACCGGTAAATCTTGCCGGTCTTTTTATTTTTCTACGGGCGGGCTCCTGCTTACCGGTCGGAGCCCGCTCAAAAAAGAAAGGGGGAAAAAGAATATGGCGGTAAATAAAGTCCCCAATAATTCCATCATTAGGCTCGAATTAAGAACTGGGACGAGTGGCAGCGGTAATCCGATATTACGGGATAAAAGTCTGAACAGCGTAAAATCGACCGCTTCGGATCAAGATATTTATGATGTGGCCACTTCCCTTGCCAATCTGCAGAACTACCCGCTAAACAGCATAAGCAGAGTGGATAACGCCCAATTGGTCAATGTTTAATTAAGCTATACCGGTAAGGAAATTTTTAAAAGAATAGAGGTGGAAAACCATTGGCGACAACTAAAACCCTTCGAATGGGCTTTAAGAATATGGAAGGTAAAACCGTTACTATCAGCCTTGATAATCCAAAGGATGATCTTACTGAAGCAACGATCACAACCGCTATGGATCTGATCATCGCGAGAAACATTTTTACCTCTTCCGGTGGAGATTTGGTAAGTAAATTAGATGCGAAGATTATTGAAACAACCACTACGGACCTTTATACACCTGCTTAAAAGCACTGTAGAATTGAATCTTGTTAAATAGACGAAAGGGGGGATTATTCCTCCCTTTTTCCGCAAGGATAGCCTTATATCCAGTATTACGTTAGTTGAAAGGGGGATGAATCTGTGGAAGATATCTTAAAGCTCACAGCCAATTACGGTTTTCCGATGGTAGTAGCCGGATATTTGCTTGTAAGGCTGGAGCCGATTATCAAAGATTTGCAAAAGAGTATTAACTCGCTGACTATCGTAGTAGCTAAGCAAAGCGGGATCGAGGTAGAAGAAATCAGCAAAATTATCAATGGATAAGTAGGTGATTTGATGCTTTGCGTTAAAACAGCAGAGGAAGGGCAAAAATTAAGTGAGCATTTTCAGGCGAAGTAGTTTGCCTGCGGTTGTTGCGAGATGGTATTGGTTCACCCTGAACTTTTGCGCAAGCTTGAAGCCTTGCGCAATGTTGTGGGCGCTCCTGTTTACATCACTTCCGGCTACCGCTGCGCCGATCATAATAAGGCATGCGGGGGAGTTGAAAACTCCTACCATACTTTTGGAATGGCCGCCGATATTTATTCGGATGAAAAGAATGTTTATGAACTTGCTGAAATAGCGGAAAATGTGGGTTTTGACGGCATCGGTATTTACCCGGGTCAGGGTTTTGTGCATGTTGATGTAAGGGGATATCAGGCCAGGTGGGAAGGGTAAAAACCTACGGCCCTCTGAAGAAAAGAAGGAACGTAACATTTTAATATTAACCTGACAGGTAGTGTTATCTGTTCCGCAGCCTGAGCTGCAACAGCCGGCTGCGGAACGCTTGTCAAAATCCGGATTGGTCAGGTTAGTTTTTATTTTTCTTTGCGCACACCTTTAAAAGGAGAATCACCAGAGGTCTTTTGGTCCATGAAACGGCCGGTTTCAGCGTCCCGCTTCACCCAATTGCCATTGGGTGCCTGAAACTGGGAGCGTCCGTCAACGGCGCCCTTGCGGAAGCCCTGCCCCGTGTTTTTAGCCATACGATGCACCTCCTTTCAGTGACTATTTAATCAATTTGAATAAATAGCATTATTAAGTTCAGCTATAACAATCCCAACTCGCGAAACCGCTTTTGAGCCCGTCTAATTAAGTCGCTGAACGGGGTTTTTATCGGGTATGTAACGACAGTGTTAATTCTTTCAAAGACCTTTTCCGCTTCTTGTGGGGTCATGATTTTTTTTAGGATAGCCAAATAAAGTACTTCTACATGGGAGAGGCCTTTTACATTGGAATTATGTTCGATGATTCGCTTGGCAGATGCATCGTCAATCAGAAGGATAGAAATATTTAGCTCGTTAGCTAATGCAAAAGCTTCACGCTCCCCGTCATCCAAGGCGTGCTGAAATGAATGCATTGTGATGCCGATGAGTTCGATTTGATCTTCATTTAAGAATTCCCTATCGGTGATTGTGATTTTTTTAAGCCATTTATTTTCAAGCAGAGAATTAATATCGTCAACTTGCTTGTTAATTTTTCTAGTTACTTCTTCGTAAACTTTACCTGGAACGATTACTTCCGAAAAAATGTCTCCCAAGAGGCTTAAACTCCCGGCCTTATATAGTTTTATCATTACATCTGCGTCGCTTACGGCAACTCGGCTAGACAGGATCTTCATAGGCAAATCCCATTTCTTCTGGTTCTTGGTCCCAGAGTGCTAGTACACTACTTAATTTTTTAAAGCTGATTAGACCCTCCTTATAGTTTGAGTTTAAGGCAAGAATCAGGCTCTTGGGAATGACTTTGTTACAAGACGGGGTAATCAGGTCCATCACCCCGTACCTTCGGGCGAGTTGCTGCATCTGTGATATATTATCTTTAGCCCCCATTTTTTTTAAATGGCCGTATATTTTTGGTGTAATGATTCCATTTTTCAATAATGCATATAGCATAGCTGCATAGCTGACTTTGAAGGTACCCTGTAGGGCCATGACCGTGCCGTATGTTACACGGTGCTTGGAGCTAAATATCGAATAGTAAAAGTGGCGCACACCCTCGGCAGGCAATAAAAGGGCACCGGCAAACAGGTCTGCCAACACTTCTCTTTCATCTTCCGAGTCCTCGCCGGGCCGGCAAACCAATAATTTCAGATGTTCTTTGTCATAGAGAATATGACTGAGTTCATGGGCAGCAGAAAAAATCTGATGACCGTAAGGCATAGTCGTGTTGATATAAACTAAACAGTCATCCCCGCTCAGCGAAACAAATGCGGATAAATCAGAGCTTGGAGCGGGGTAACGCAGTACGATGACGTTCTTTATCCTGCGTTCGATCAATTCAAAGATATCCGATACTGGCTCAATGCCAAGGCCCCACGAGCGGCGTAGTTCGCTGGCGCGATCCTGTGCGATTAATTCCAGTTCTTTTCTCTTTTTGCTGCCTATCTTAGCCATTTGACTGCCTCCACAATTTTATCTGGCCCAATATTTCTTTGAAAATGTGCTCTATTTGCTCCACAGATTCCACCAACATCTTATCATCGCTTTTTTGCCTGGCGCGGAAACGTCCAACAAGGGTTTCCTCATCTTCTTCTCCTATATCCATCAATAGATCAGTTGAGACGCCCAAAATATCTGCAATTTGCCGAAGTTCCAAGCTGTTGATGGCTTTTTTGCCGCCTTCGATTTTGGTCACAACAGGTCGCGAAAGCCCTAGTTCAGTGGCTAATTGATCTTGGGACATGCCATGTTTTTCGCGCAATTCCCTGATCCTGGCGCCGATTTCAGAGAACGTCGGTACTCTCCTTTTCATTGAAAATCCTCCCCTCCTATGTAATATTATATTACCATAATATAATACATGTTGCAATAAATGTTCTAATGTGTTACTATCGTTTTTGGATATATTTTGTATTCCCAATATTAATCAAATATTAGTACAAGGAGGTTTTTGCTCATATGCGTGTTGAGGTACGGTGACGATGAAATTATGAAAATGGTTTTGGAAAAGCACACCTGTAAAATGTACCAGTTACCGGTTCCTATGATGCATTTTTAATCAGTTTTTTATAACAATGAAAGGAGAAAAAATTGATAAGAAATTGTCCTGATTGTAATAAATTACCTTTAAAATGCGTAAAAACTATCGGGAGTAATTTCGATTTAATCTGTGAATGTGGATATAAAAGGCGATATCTTTCAACAGAACTCTCTTTGGTAGAAATCAATAGATATATGTCTCAAGTGGAGCGCCTTAAACGAGCTGAACTAGATTTATTAACCCCAGAGCCCAAAAAAACTCCTGCATTAATATCTATACCGGAATACAACCATGAAATTCAGTCGCTTGACGTATTTGAACCTGTAAGTTTTAGTAGGGCATCTTTAATTAAACAAATTAAAAACGTTTTTAATAGCAAGGTAAAACCAAATTTACGTAATTATATTGAAAGACCTGGACAGATTGAATTATCAAGCAGAATTGCCGAAGCTTTAAAAAAAGACTCCATTCTATTGGCAGAAGCGGGTGTGGGCACTGGTAAATCTTTTTCTTACCTTGTGCCTATTACAATGGGCCTAGTAAGAGGGCCAATAGTGATAAGTACAAAAACGATAATCTTACAGGATCAGTTATACAGAAAAGACACCCGATTTTTTATAAAGCTATCACCCCACATATTACCCTTCCTCGCTAAAGGGCAATACCATTTTTTATGTAAAGATCGTTATAGAAAGGCGACATTCCCTAAGTCCGTTAATAAAGAAATTATTAAAATGTTAGATAATTGGGTTCAAAAAAATACTTATGGTGATCGCTCTGACGCTCCCTCTATGAATGATGAATTATGGGAAAGTATAAACGTTGAGGACTGCAGCAGAAAAGAATGTAATTATTTTGATTCATGCGGATTTATCCGCTATAAGGAAAGCCGGAGAAACTGGAATAATATCATTATCTGCAACCATGACCTACTGGTGGTTGATCTTATGCTGCGTGCAAGAGGAGAAAACGGTCTTTGGAAAATGCCCGGCGCGATAATTATTGATGAAGCCCACGGTTTAGCCGATTCATGCCGACAGGAGTTATCCCAAGAAATTAGTATACATGCTATAGAAAAATTATTAAAAAAAGCGTCAAAAAACAAACTGATTGCTTCTGTTGTCGACAGCAACTTTGGAAAGATTCAGATGATATTATCTGATTTTTTTACTTGCGTTCAGAAATACGCCAAGCATATAAATGAGAACCCTCGTTTTTTAATAGCTAATTCGAATGAAATAATTGAAAAAGGCACACATCTCGCCGAAGGTATAGCTAGAGTTGCTTCACAGATGGATTTGGCTTCGGGTTTGGTTCATGAAGATGAAAAGATGGACCGTGAAATCGAGCGGCTAACACGACCGATCGAGTTATTAAGGGAAAAATTGTTTCAATGGACGCAAAATCCTAATGATTATTTCCTCGCTGGCCAGTTTCAAAATAAAGATATTATTATAACAATAGCACCCGTCAGTGTTAGTCCTTTTTTATCAAAACACCTATGGATACAAAAAATACCGTTGATACTCACGTCAGGTACAATATCCGTAGAAGGTGATTTTAGTTTTATTAAGAATGAACTTGGTTTGTCTAACAACTGGAGAGTAACCGAATATGCTGGTCAGACATCTTTAACAGGGGAAGAAAAAGTTGGCTATTATTTCCCATGGGATTTACCTAAACCGAAAAAGGATCAAGACGATTTTACCGAGGCGGCAGCAGCACGAATTGCCGAATTACTTAAGATTACTAATGGGAGAGCCTTGGTGTTATTTACCTCCCATGACCGCATGGAAAAAGTGTTTTGCCATTTATACCGCAGGAACGATTTACCTTGGACTATACTTAAACAGGGTCAGGACAGTGTAAAGAACCTCTTAAATCAATTTCGTGATGAAGAGACTAGTATATTGCTCGCGACGGGTAGTTTTTGGGAGGGGGTTGATATTGTTGGCCCCTCTCTCTCGATGGTTATAATGGATAAGCTTCCATTCCCATCTCCTGATCCCCTAATAAAGACACTTGTTCGCAGGGAAAAAGAAGCTGGACGAAAACCCCTAGATACAGTCATATTTCCAGAAATGCTTCTTCGGTTAAAACAGGGGGCTGGGAGGTTATTGCGGAATGAAGACGATTGGGGTATTATTTCGGTTCTTGACGTCAGGATAGCTAACTATCATCAATTGGTTAATAAAGCTCTTCCACCTGGTGTTTTCTTTGATGATCTCACAAAACTAAAAAAATGGTACGAAGGGAAAAGAAAAAGTTTCTTAGCTGGTTAGTAAGAGATAGTGATATTTATAGTGTTACTGGCAACCACTTAGTTATTCATTTGGGTTAAAAGTTGACTTTGCCTGTTGTGAGTGATTTCACCTATCCAAGCAAGGATAGGAACAGAACCGGAGATTAATAACTTTTTAAACCAAATCCGCAGTCTAAGCTACAATAGCCAGGCTGCGGAACCCCTTCTTTATTAAAGAAGCAAAAGTCACTGTCCATGATAGTGACACGATAACCATCAAAGCTGAATATATATCACAAAATTGTTTAAAATCAGGTTATAAACCTCTTACACGAGGTCAACGGGTTTTAGTGGAGCACCGAAACAGGAAACCAATCGGCTTCGTTATCCTTGCGAAGATTGCAACTCGTTGTTTTCCGGAGTACCCACCGACGAGATTATACGTTATTTTTCGACCATCGATGGATCGTCCCAATTTTAAACTATCAAAATCGTTACTTAGCTATTTACCAATAAACTAGTAATAATCATCTTTTGAAATATCTCCCTTTTAAAAGGTGCGCTAGCTCAAGAACTGATTTGATTTAAAAGACTTTTCTTTCTATCACCAGATTCTTAAAGAACGTATAGTTCATTAAAGCTATAAAAAATATCATACCTACGCTAGATGTGAGTTCCTGCGATAAAAAATCAGAAGCCTTAAATACGTTCTCGTTGATTAAATATGGCTTTAGAATCCCTATTAAAGTGATAAGTCCCCATACATAAAAATTAAATAAATAACTTGCTTCAAAAAAACGAACAAATATCTTTTCTTTACGTCTTACTTTAAATATCAAATAGATTCCCAATGTTAATAAAAAATAAATAACGGAAATAAAGATCATGAACATAACAAAAGTGATTATTGATTGCTCTGGGGTAAAATGAATTATCTTTAAGAGTTCAAAACCAAGCAGAAAAGCAAAAGCAATAATCATAACATTTATAATAATAACGAGTCCAAAAAATAAAAGTATCGTATGAGCAATTGATAGTAAAAACTCCACTGGTAACTCCTTTAGCCGGGTTAGTTAATTTGTTTGGCTATTAGACTATCCAAGGTGTTTTGGATTATTTTAATGCGCCAACTATGTTCGATACATGGTAATGAATAATCAACTAAGTTGTATACTTCTACCGTTTAGATTAAATATCCTGCAGAAAATTGTTATTTATACATACTTCCACATGATTCTGCATTTCCATCGCCGCACACTAACTTCCGTAACATTACGCAGTGCACGAAAAGATCGGACCATCTAGGATTTCTTTCGTTTGCTGCCCCCCGCAGCTGCAACCGGGGGTCAGAAGGAAGCAGTTGACTGGCTGGCACCCGTCAACTGCCTTGATTATTTCAAGAGCGGCTGGGGTCAGCCGCCCGCCCCGGCCCAGCACATTATTTATGCTTAAGGGTCAGCCAGTCTAGGGCCGGTGGCTCTGCTCTGGGGTTAGCAGGAAGGCCCAGGCCGGCTTACGCCCGCCCGGGCCACTCCTGTGCCTGGCTCTGGTGGTCGATTTAAGCACGCCGGCTTACCGGCTGTCGGTGTCGGGCAGACTGCCTGATCTGGCCTCAAATGCTTGGCTTCGTATGTCAGCCAGCCCGGCCAAACTGCCCAGCACTAGGGTCCGTCCGAGCCTTTCTCCGGGGTCCTTCAACCCCCAGCCCCCAACCCCCGCCCCCAACCTTGGAAGCCGGGGTCTCCCGGCGCTTCGCTGTGCCGATGCGGACAGTCGCCTCCCTTTTCTCCCATTGTACCCGCTGCTTACCGGGCAGTATCAAGGGTGCGCTCCAAAAATATTTTTAGCCTGCGTGCGCCTTGCTTTTTAGTCAAAAATATTTTTTTCCGCCCTCCGGCCCTTGACACTGCCCGCCGCAGCTGGTTTGCATAGAGAAAAGGAGGCTGGTTTAGGTGAGAAAGATTCTTGCTAAGGTTGACGATGGCAGGCTGGGCAGGGCGGTTGCCGGGCTGGTGCGCAGAGAGTTGGTTGTTGAGGATGTCGCGCGTGATGGCGGTGAGACTCGTGCTGCGGTTCGCAGCATTGGGAAACGCGGGGTTAAGGTTTACAGTGTAGAGTTTCATGTTGCGGGCAGGGGGCACGCGGTGTTTTGCAGCTGTGACGATCGCAGGAAGCGCGGCGTGTATTGCAAGCACATCGCGGCTCTGGCCCTACACGAGCTGGGCGAAGCAGCGCACACACGCAGCGAGCACCGGCAACATCGGGGCCTGCTCCTGGATATGTAGGGGCAGGTCCCCTTTTTTGTCGGCAACCCAACCCCTGAGGGGCGGGGATTGGCGCGCGGCTGCGCGCCGGCTGCGGCGCATCCTCACCTGGGAGGGCCGCAGCTGCGACCTGGAAACCTTGAGCGCAAAACCTGGCTGCCAGGCGACCGGCAGCGGCCGGCAGCGCACGCTGTGCGTGGGCAACTTATTCCTGAAAGTGATCGGAACTGCGCTTGCCGGTTAGATAAAGCTCGGGAAAAGCGGTCCCATCCGGGTCTGGCCCTGGGGTCGAAGGTAGACACAAGCCGGCTACCGCCCGCCTGTGCCCTCATAAACCATGACGTGTATGCCGGCAGACTGCCAGTCAGGCCATCCGGGTCTGGCTTTGAAGTCAGCCAGCCCGGCAGACTGCCCGTCTTTGGGGTACTGGGCCTCCCGCCCGCGCCTGGCTACACCCGAGCCCTGGGGCTTGGCTTCGCGGGTCCGGGCGAATCCATGCGCCGGCTCCGGCCATTCGTGTTATCCTCACGGGTCCTGCTGCCACGTCGCCGGCTCGCCGGCCACGTTGGGTGAATCTTTGGGGTCCGGGACCTCCACCGGTCGCACGCAGCGCGCCCGGCTCCGGCCCCGCCACATCCACAGGTCGATCATCTTATACAAGGCAGGCCGGGCCGGGCAACTGCCCAGCCCTTTCGGCCGGCGGCAGGTTAGGCAAGCCCGGGACGCTCTCCCGGGTCTGCCGGCCGGCAAAGAGCGCGCCGGCCGGGCCAGCTTCGCCCATCGGGCGCGCCGCTTCCCGACGCTCTCAGCTGTCACATGGGGATGATGACGTGAAAAATTGTAATAAAAACTAATTTGCGTTTATCCTCACCTGTTAATTTGATCAGCAGATAACTTGCCCCTTCTTAACCTAAATGCGGCCGGGGAATACGATCACGTTTTCAGCTTCTTTTTCTTCCTTCTTTTGTCTTCTTTTATCTAAAATCTCGTTAATTCTTTTTACATTACTGCCGTCGTCCCCATCTCCCGGATACAGTTCAACTTCAGCGTTTTTGACAAAGTGAAATAAATCCCTGAGCTGTTCTATTTCTTTTATTTCTTTTAATGTTTCCTCATCTTGCCTGTCACAGTCTTCAATAAATCTCAAACTCATAGCCAAAGCTTTTCTTAGATTAAATAACTCATCCTTTGTTAAGAGCACTAAAACTCCCACCTCTTTTCAATTTTCTCGTTTTCACGCAAGGGTTCGTTTCCCTCAACAAAGCTGATAAACTCCTCATTCCCGGCAGTACCAATCAACTCCTGGCTGTTCTGCCCCTTTGCTCCCGCAGCCTGCTTCTTTGCATCGAAGTCAAACAGGTTAACCTGGACCGGGGTTAATTCTACTAAAACCTGCTCATTCGGTCTGAACTGCTTTAATTCTAAAAGGTTCTCGTCAGAAAGCTCGATGTCCTCCAGGATCACCCGGATGGACTGCTGCCAACCGTCTGTCAGCACCCGGTTGACAATCTCAATTTTCTTGATTCGCGCCTTAAAGTCTGCTTTTCTCATAGCTTCCTCCCTGTTATTTTACCATTTTTCCGGACCTTCTTTATCTTATTTACAGGATTAAATTTCCTGCCGCCAAACCCGCATTCTTCGCAGCTATTCACTCGCTTGTCACACTTGGCCCAGCACTCGCCGCCTGCGTCTAATTCGCGGAATCTACAGCGACAGGTTATTATATCTGTAATAGTATCTATTTCCAATTTTACTTGCATTGCCTGTAAATCAAGGCAACCATAAAATCATTCTTTTCGATCATGGTTATACATCAGCCTCCCTCACAATCACTTCCGCCCGCTCCACCTGGTCACATCTACGCTCTGCCAGTATGCGCACAACCTGCCGGTCATCCACGTAAGCGACCTTGTTCAGGCCGTCCACGATGGATTTGACGCAGTTATCCAAGTCCGGCAGAGTACCGTGCCGGAGTTTTCCGCCCGTGGTATAAACTTTTGCCTGCGGGTTGAAAAACAAGGCTATTTCCATTTCAACCGGCCCCGACGCAGGGCTATTGCATATTAACTTACCTATCCTTGATACGTCCCTCTCATATTTCTCTGTTTCCGGCGGGGTGTACAAATAAACTTTGCGCCCGCTGTATCCTATCCTGGGGCGGCCCTTCGGCACAGGCCGGCCTGGTATGGTTATCTTTATTTCGCTCATGGCAACCTCCTCATACATAAAGGGTTTTGATAAATTCTTTCTTCTTGCTGCCGGCCGGATCTTGCCTGCCGGCTTGCCTGCCCGTCCGCCGGCTTCGCCTGAGTTTATCCTGCCGGGCTTCGTCTGCGGTACGAATACCGGCCCGCTGCCAGTTCAGCAGGATGCCGCCGGTGTAGGCCAGGGTACGCTTGTTCCGGATGACAGCCTGGGTCAGGGCTTCCAGGATTAAGTCTTCCGGAAGCTCACTGCGCCATTTGGCTAACTGGTCAACTTCTAAAGGTGAAAGCGGCCTACCGAACTCTTTTTCAAAACTGGTAATCAGATTAACAACAACTACTGTATTATTAAGATCTTTATTCTTGTTGTTCTTAGGCGTTCCGGAGGCCGCGCCGCCGTAAGGCTCAGATGCCCTCGCGAGTACAGGACCGGGTACGGTTTCCGTACTCGTGACTGTACTCGTTACTGTACCCGGTGAACCATCCACGGGTACAGTTTGTGTGCCCGGCAGCATGCAAACCGGTGTCATTTCTGAGTTTTTGCCGGGTACAGTTTCTGTACTCGACATGTCTTCCACGGGTACAGGTACGGGTACAGTTTCTGTACTCGACTGGTAATCCTGCCAGTTGATCACACGGGCTTTAACCCCGTAAAACTGCTTTACCTCAAGCTCTACATAGCCTTTCGTTGCCAGGTATTTCAGGGCGCTTGAAACGGTGCTTTTGCTCATCTGCCGGTCGGCCTCGCCGATAACCTGCCGGACGTGCTCGTAATTGAGCCACAGTTCCCCGGCCTCCAATGCCCGCGCCCGGTCGGGGTAGGGGGCAGCTTCCAGGAGGCAGTAGATCCATAACTTGAATGCTGTCCCCGGCATTTTTAAGTGCCCGTTGTTTTTCAGTTTTCGCCACAGCTTGATCCAGCCCTCCACTATTAGCCTCCACGGCATATCCTTAATATCAAATGAGCCGCTATATATACGGCGCTTGTAATCAATACAGCTTTCGTCATCAGTTGGTCAGACGGTTTGTCCGGCCCCTCAAGCCACTCCTGGCAGGCGGTGATCTGCCTGTCCAGGTAGCGGGCAAGTTGTTTAATCAGGGAAGGCCCGGCACAGCCACGAATACACAAAACCGGCTTTTGCTTCATTCGGGTATCACCAGCTTCAGCTGCCGGCTGAATTTCTCCCGGGCGATATTCTCCAGCGCCCGCACCCGGAGGAATATTTTCTTCGCCCTCGGCTTCAAGTGCATCATGGCCACGGCCAGATCATCGTAACTCTGAATGATAAAATAGCCGCCGCCTTCCTTGCCGGTGCAGCTCCCGATAGGAATACCGCGGTGAACAATCAGGGAAAGAATTATCTTGCGGACCTTCCGCTCGTTTAGCCTGCTTCTTTCTACCAGGCACCGGCGACTAATGGCCTTTTTGTGGCCGGCAGGAATACAGTCTAAGACGGCCTGCTCCTGAGGGCTTAAATATTGCTTAGTCACATCAATCCCTCCCTCACGATTTCCCTGGAATATATAGTCTAAAATCTTCAGAGCGATAACAGCATAATTTATGAATTGGGTTTCCCATATGTCACCTCCACATTACTGCAACATTAATGTTGAAAAATGTAACATAGAAAGGGATTTACGTTAGTAATGTCGTACTTTACAAAAAGTTTTTTATTGAGGGGGAAACCTATGATTACTCAGCAACTATATGAAATAATGTCGCAAACAATTAACTG
>MVQK01000015.1 GCA_002067515.1 Pelotomaculum sp. PtaB.Bin013
GTTGTTTGTTTTCAAAGAGCGGTTTATTCAGATTCATTTTTGGATCACCCGTATCGACAATGTAATGGCAAAAAAATACCATCCATTTCGATTATTGGGCGATTTTGAAAATATCAAGGGGTTTTTAGTATTTTCTTAAATTTTTTTGGTACTTATTTACTGTAAGTGCATAACTAATGTACTAACTGTTAAGCCTAAAAGACGGTTTCAATAAGCTATAGAAGCCTGAAATATTTGGGACCTATATTGTGAATACTATGTTTTGATATCCTGCGTATCGAATTTGTCAGGGTGCATGACAGTATGTATTATTAAAGTATTAAAGAATAAAGAGAGGGATTTTACGGAAATATTATACCCTCTTGATTTTTTTACAAAAAACATTATAATTTATACTGAAAAGTGTAAAAAAAGAACTACTTAGTCTAAGTAAGTTTCCAACTAAATAAGGGAGGTGAGTAAATGCCTAAATTAATGGAGAAAACCTTTCTGGTCGGCCTGGGAGCTGTCTCGCTGGTTGGGAAGAGAATAAAAAAGACCATCGACGAGCTTTCTGAAAAAGGCCGGGCAGCAAGGGATGAAATCGCGGAAACGACTCGCAAGCTGGAGGAAAAAGGAACAGCCAAGGTAGAGTCCCTGCGCGCTTCCTTTTGTCCGAAGTGCTGTACATCCGGGCAAAACCGGCCTACAACCAGGCAGGACATCGAGAGGCTGGAGCAAAAGCTGGAAGAACTCAAGCAAACAAGCTGAACCGCCCTCCCTTAATGGCCCGGAAAGAAATGGTTTTCCGAGCCATTTATAAAATCACTCATAAATGAGGAACTCACCGTACAGTATTTGTAGTAATAAGGACAAGGGATGATGAGCGGGATGCAGTTGGGCAAGCGGTATAAACATTTACAGCGCTACCGGGAGATCACGGGTGTTCTGCTCAAACATGGCTTCGGCCATGTTTTGCATAACATCGGCCTTTTAGATTTCCTGTCAATTAAAGCTAAACTGGTGTTAAAAAAAGAGCCGGTAGCTGAGATGTTGTCTCCGGCCCAAAGGGTGCGCCTGGTCCTCGAAGAACTGGGGCCGACATTTATAAAGATCGGCCAGATCCTGAGCACCCGCCCGGACATCCTTCCCCCGGACTATATAAAAGAACTGGAGAAACTCCAGGACAAGGTACCGCCTTTTTCGTTTGACGAGGTTAAACGACAAATTGAAAGTGAATTGGCGCTGCCTGTGGAGGAATTGTTTATCGAATTCGACCCCGAGCCGCTGGCCGCCGCTTCCATCGGCCAGGTGCACCGGGCCGTGCTTGCCGATGGCAGGGAAGTTGCGGTTAAAGTCAGGCGCCCCGGTATTGAAAAGGTCATTGAAACAGATATCGAGATCCTGTATGACGTGGCGCGTTTCCTCGAAAAACGCTCGAAATGGGCGGAAATGTACAGCTTCGTCGAGATGGTCTCCGAGTTTGACCGGACCCTTCACGAAGAGCTGGACTATAACGCGGAGGGGAGAAACGCCGACACCTTTACAAAAATTTTCGCCGGGGATGACGACGTGGTCATCCCCGCGGTTTACTGGGAATACACCTCTAAAAAAGTCCTGACCATGGAATACGTGAAGGGCGTCAAGCTCAGCAATCTTTCGGAGATCGAACGTACGGGCCTAAATCGAAAGGCCCTGGCGAGAAAAGTTGCCCGGGCTGTTTTTAAACAGATATTGATTGACGGTTTCTTCCACGGCGACCCCCACCCCGGGAACCTGGCTGCCTTAAGCGGGGGGAAAATTGTGTTCATGGACTTCGGAATGGCCGGCCATCTCACCGAAGAAACCAAGAATAAAGTCGGCAATTTAATGATGGCCCTGATCAGCAAAAACGCCGACGCGGTAATGAAAGCGGTTTTGGACCTGGGAGTGGTGCCCAAAAGCGTCGACCGGAAGCTCCTGCGCCGGGACATCGACCTGCTGCAGAGAAAGTATTACGAAATTCCATTAAGCCAGATTAAACTGGGCGAAGCGTTGAACGACACTATAGGCGTCGCCTTCAGGCACCACATCCGGATACCGCCGGAATTCGCCCTGCTGGTTAAATCGCTTTTGACGCTGGAAGGTATTGTCGGGGAACTGGACCCCGGCCTGAGCATAGTTACGGTGGCCGAACCTTTTGGCAGGCGAATGCTCCGGGAGAGGTTTTCACCCCGGAAATTATCCGGAAACGCTGCAAGACACCTCTTGGAAATGGGCAACCTGTTGCCACTTTTACCGAAAAAAACATATGACCTTCTGGATTTGGCCGCAGAGGGCGAATTAAAGCTAAAACACCAATTTCCCCAGGTTGAAGAAATCACAGCAAGAGTAAACATTATGGTCAACCGCCTTGCCTTCGGCATCGTGATAGCCGGCCTGGTGGTAGGCTCCGCCCTCATTTCCCGGGGCGGTTATCTCCTGTTCGGCCAGGTACCGGTAGCAGAAATCGGCTTTTTTATAGCAGGTGTGATGGGTTTTTGGTTTTTGGTATCTATCTTGCGCTCCGGAGGTCTTTAGAATTTGAAGCCGGTAGTGAAAAAAGTCTTTGTTATGTTGCGGAGGACAACATGTTTTCCAAATTGGAGAAATGGCTGATCCTTGTTGCCGTCATCACCGGCCTGGCTATGCCGCCAGGCCCCCTTTTTGCCCTTCGTTTATGATGTCCGGACTTGCCTTGACGATTAAGTCTTCCAATCACTCGGCATGTACTGGGGTATTGCTGCAATTAGCGCTTGATAGAAAAATCGCAATGCTATATAATGAACCTAAATTTCATTTTGTGATGCCAGCTTCATACATCTTAACCTGGAGGCTACAGTGAAAAAGGATAAACCTTCCAGAAAAGAACGGGAACAACTGCGGCGGCGGACGGAAATTCTGCAAGCTGCGCTGGAGTTATTCTCGCAAAAGGGTTATCATAACGTTTCCATGCACGAAATAGCCGTTCGGGCAGAATTTGCCGTGGGCACTCTTTATAAGTTCTTCAAAAATAAGGAGGAACTATATAAAGAGATCTTAATGCAGACGGCAATGCTGTTTCATTCTGCTTTATCGAAAGCGCTGGAAGAAAAGGAGGACGAGTATGCCAGGGTAAAAAATTATCTAAAAACAAAATGTAAAATTTTTATGGAAAACATCCTGTCGGTGCGGCTTTACTTTGCAGTGTCGGGTGCCGGCGTTAGCTTTAATGTCAGGAGGGGGTTAGAAACTGAATTGCGCAGTTTCTATGACCAGATAATCCAAAAGCTGGCTGCTGTTTTTGAAAAAGGCATTCAAAAGGAGATTTTCCGCCCGCTTGACCCGTATTACCTGGCTTTGGCCCTTGACAGTATAAGCAGTGCCTTTCTTTTTTGCTGGATGGAAGACCCCGATAGACATCCTGTTGACACAGACCTGATCGATAAAATCTTCTTTGAACGAATATATCTGGTACACAGGTAAGGGGTTTTATGGCCGCGCCAAAGAGGAGCGGCGCGCGACCCGGAGGAACCGCACCCACAGTGAATTTAACCGGATGGCGGCCGACTTCCCCTGCACGAAGGGGCCGGAGGGGAATTTGCGCCGGGCAGCGAAGGGGGTTATCGTTTTGGAAGCCAAGTTGGCTCTCAAAAGCAAAACAGGGATCGTCATTGCTTTTAGCTTGATTTTGCTCTTTGTTGGGTTTGTTGCCTTTAATTACGTTCGGCATAGTGAAAAGGAAAAGATTACTGTCAACAAAACGGAAACTGTACCTGTACAGGTGGCCGAAGCAACGCTAATGAACCTGCAGCGGGTACTGGAACTGACAGGAGAGATCAAACCGGCAGCCGTGGTAGACGTCCACCCCAAGGTCGGGGGGGAAATTATTGAGAAAATATTCGTAGAAACCGGCGATTACGTTAAAAATGGAGACCTGATAGCTGTTTTAGATGATGATGTCATAAAAGCCCAGCTTGAAGAAGCGACGGCAGGCCTGGCTGCTGCGGAGGCCGGCTTAGGGCAGAGCGAGGCGAATCTGGCACTATTAGAAAAAGACCGGTTGCGTGTGGAAAGTCTTTACAAGGAAAATGCTGTATCCAAACAAGAACTGGACCATATAAATGCTCAGTACGATGCTGCCGTAGAATCAAAAAAACTAGCGGGCGCCCAGATCGAGAAGGCGAAAGCAGTTTTAAACCAGCTGCAGATACTTTACCGCGAGCACAGTATATATGCGCCCATCCCGGGATTTGTCGCCGCCCGCTACGTGGAGCAGGGCAACCGGACAGATCCAGCGAAACCGGTGATCCGCATTTCCCGGGAAGATGAACTAAAAATCGTCTGCAGCGTGACCGAAAAAGACTTTCCCTATCTCAAAAAGGGGATGGAAGCAGAAATAACCGCAGATGCTTTCCCCGAAAAAGTTTTTAAAGGGGTTGTCTCGGTTATCAGCCCGACCATTGACCCGGCCACCCGGACAGCCGAAATTGAAATACATATCCCCAATGAGGAATATGAGCTTCGTTCCGGTATGTTTACCCGTATCAAATTACATTTAGGCGAACGGAAAGTCCTGGCGATTCCCACCGAATCCGTTAACAAAATGCCGGGAACGGGAAGCTATTTTGTATATGTCGTTGAAGACGACAAAGCAACCTTAAAAAATGTTAAAACGGGCATCACGCAGGGTAATTTTACCGAGATAACTGACGGATTGACTGAAAAAAATCTGGTCGTTACCAGAGGGCAGAACCGGCTTTCCGACGGGGCGCAGGTATCTATAGAGGAAAGAGGTGTTGCGGGCAGTGAGGCTTCCTGAGTTCTCTGTTAAACAGCCGGTGGCCACTTTAATGCTTTTCCTGGCCGTAATTATTGTAGGAGCACTTTCTTTAACCAGGCTTCCCATCGATATGCTTCCGGACATCGAAATGCCGGCGGTAAGCATACTGACCGCTTGGCCGGGAGCGAGCGCTTCCGACGTAGAAACGGAAATCACCAAGCACATTGAAGATCAGGCCAGCATGGTAAACAATCTGGATACGCTCACCTCTAAATCCTTCGATAACCTCTCCATGGTATCCTGCAAATTCGAGTGGGGCACGGATCTGGAGGAAGCTACCAACGACATCCGGGACAAGCTGGAGCTGGCCAAAAAGAAACTGCCGGACGATGCAGAAGAACCGGTAATTTTTAAGTTCAGCAGCGCCAGCATTCCCATCCTGGTAATGACCGTCACCGGGGATGCCAGCTGGCCAAGGCTTTATCATTTGACGGAGAAAAATATTGCCGACGAATTAAAGCGTGTTCCGGGAGTCGGCGCCGTTCAACTTTACGGGGGTATGGATAGGCAAATAAATGTCTATTTCGACCTGCAAAAAATAAACGGTTACCACCTGGATTTACTGCAGGTTAAACAAGTTCTGGCGGCAGAAAACTTAAACCTGCCGGCCGGTAGTATAAAATCCGGCCCGCAGGAATATTCTGTCCGGATTCCGGCCAGGTACAAGGATACAGATGAAATAAAAAATACTGTCGTCAGCTATTTTAACGGCAGGCCTGTTTACCTCAAGGACGTGGCCGAAGTTGAAGACGCCTACAAAGAGCAAACTATAAACGGCTGGGCGAACGGGGAAAAATCCATAGTCCTTATTTTACAAAAGCAGAGCGGTAAAAATACCGTAAAAGTTGTTCAGGATGTTAAAGATAAGCTTAAAGAGATAGAAAAAGACCTGCCTGCCGATGTTAAAATCAATACCGTTATGGACACTTCCGAAGATATATTACGTTCCATTAAAACTTTGCAGGATGAGTTATTAAGGAGCGCCCTTCTTGTAATAATCGTAACTATTCTATTCTTGAGAAGAGTCAAGGCGGCTGCCATCATCGCCCTGACCATTCCTTTTTCCTTGGTTATCGCCTTTATCCCTCTCTCTTTAGCCGGTCATACTATAAACCTGATTTCGCTGATGTCACTTGCTATTGCCTGCGGCCTGGTGGTAGATGACGGTATTGTGGCCCTGGAGAATATCACCCGCCACCTTGAGCGCGGCGGCAGGCCGGGAACCAGCGCCATTTTTGGCGCAGGCGAAGTGGGCATGGCCATGACGGCTTCCACCATGACCATAGTGGTGGTTTTCGTTCCCCTGATGTTTGTGGGGGGAATTACGGGGATGCTTTTTAAGGAGCTGGGGTTTGTTATCGTCGTGACCCTGCTGGCCTCCCTTTTTACCGCTCTCTCCATGACGCCGATGCTGTCCTCGAAGTGGCTGGGAACCGGCAATAGAGAATCCGCGGCAAAAGAAAGCTTATGGAGCAAATTTTACGCAACTACAGAGAAATATCTGGTCCTTATTGAAGACGCTTACGGCCGCGTCCTCGCCTGGGCCCTGTCCCACAAAAAAACCGTAATTATTCTTGCCGCTTCGATTTTTGCCGGCAGCCTCGCCCTGGTCCCTTTTATCGGCACCAGTTTTGTGCCGGATATAGATTCCGGGGATGTCAACATTGAATTTCGCCTGCCGGAAGGAATAAGGATAGAGGAAACAAACAGGGTTATGGAAAAAATGCTGCAAACCATCGGTAATGTAGTAAAACCGGAAGAATTGAGGCAATCTTACGCTTTTGACGGGCAGAGCGAAGAAGGATTCGGCGCGGCTATGGGCATGGACGAAGGGCCCAACGTGGGTAGGATTGGTTTTAAACTGGTGGACAGAGATAAGCGGGAGCGCAGCGCTAGTGATATCGCCGGCAAATTAAGAGAACAACTGGAAAAAATACCGGGCATCAGCCGGATGAAGGTTACTGCCACGAGCCCGCTTTCCTCAATGATGATGGGCGGCGGAAAGCCAATCGTTATTGAAGTCGCAGGCCCCGACCTGGACACGAACCTCAAAGCGGCCGGACAGGTGAAAAAGATTGTTCAGGAAGTCCCCGGCACGGCGGATATTTCCCTCAGTCAAAAAGATCCCCGGCCGGAGATTTGGGTGGAGGTGGATCGCCAAAAAGCAGCTTCTTTCGGTCTAAACATTGCCATGATCGCCGGTACGGTCCGCAACTATTTTTATGGCGATAATCCTACCGAATTCCGCGACGCAGGCGATAGCTTTGATATATTCACCCGCCTGAGCGAAGCGGACAAAAACAAACTGGAAAATCTGCCGGAAGTGCCGATCTTTACTCCCGACGGCAGGATGGTTAAATTGAAGAATATCGCCGAAATAAAAAATGGCGAGGGACCTGTAGAAATCGAAAGGAAAAACCGCGAGCGGATCGTCAATGTAGAGGCGGATAAGTACGGCCGTTCCCTCGGTGAAATTACCAACGACATCAAAGATGCTCTTAAAAATATGGACATACCGCCGGGTGTTTCACTTAGCTTCGGCGGAGAAGTGGAAGAACAGCAAAAAGCTTTTAAGGACCTCAGCCTGTTGCTGGTCCTGGGAATTGTCCTTGTTTACATGGTTATGGCCTCGCTGTACGGCAATTTCAGGGATCCGTTAATTGTTATGTTCGCCGTACCTTTTGGTTTGAGTGGTGTGTTTTACGCATTTTACTTTACTAATACAACCTTAAGCTTAATTTCTTTCATGGGCATAATCATGTTGACCGGAATTGCAGTTAAAAACGCTATTATTTTGCTTGACTATACCCACCTGTTGCAAAATAGAGGCCAGCCTTTACTGGAAGCAATAACCAATGCCGGACGCAACAGGTTAAGGCCGATTCTGATGACTACCACAGCCACCTTTTTCGGCATGCTGCCGCTGGCCATTTCCAGAGGTGTGGGTGCGGAGTTATGGAATCCGCTGGGAATCACCATGATGGGAGGGCTGGCCGTTTCAACCCTGGTCACCCTGGTCCTCATTCCGACGGTTTACTGCCTGTTTGAAGAGAAAAGACTCCGAAAGGCGGCCGGCATTCAAAAGGTAAGCGTAAAGCTCTCCTGATGACTTGTACATGAGGATCTAGGTTTTTGCCAAATTCTGTTTTCTGAGGGGTGCGGTAATGAAGCTACTTTTTATTATCTATGATGCGGATTTTGACGAGGACGTAATGGAGATGCTCAATTCGCTGGGGGTTACGGGCTTTACCAAATGGGACAGGGTACTGGGCAAAGGGAAAAACAGTGAGCCCAGGCTGGACAATCCGGTATGGCCGGGGTTCAAGTGTGCCGTGGCGGCGGTAATCAATGATGACGATCAAGAAAGGACCTTGGAAGACCTTAAGAAATTTTCCTTACGGCTTGACGGTAAGGGCTTTAAGGTCTTTGTGCTGCCGGTTTTAACGGTTATTTAGCAACCAGGGCAGGCGCAGGACACCCACTCCGGCTTTTAGCCAGGCGTGGGTGTCCTGCGGTTTAAATGCTTTCTAAATTGTCTCCCATATCGTCCCGAACATCAAAAATATCACCGGCCACGTATTCTTTGTATTGGTTCGGCGTTTTCAGATTATTTCTTCCGCATCAAGTCGCCTGAACCCCTTTGAGTAAAAATTGTCTTAGCGTCTGCAAGATCTGGTCGTATTTATATTCTTGGGCAAAAACAAACCGGTCTAGGGCGGCCACCCCCACCGCCCCAAAAATGGCGGCCGCCGTCGTCTCCGTTTCCAGATCGTCGCGGATCACCCCTTCCGCTTGGCCTTTTTCCAGCAACTCTTGAATAGTTTTGAAGTAACCCGAGCGCAGCCGCTGGACCTGCTCTTCCCACCGGTGGCCCAGCCCCCAGACTTCGCTCAAGAGGATCTTACAGTAGTCCCGGTATTCCTCAAAAAAACTCAACTGGGCGGAAACCAGGGCCTCTAACTTGGCCAGGACGGTGTCTTTGCGCGCCACCTCCCGGCTGACGGCGGCTTCCAGCCTTTCGATCCCTTCCTCGAGGAGTGAAAGGAATAGCTCCTTTTTGCCTTTGTAGTTGTAGTAGATGGTTCCCTTGGCGATGCCCGCTTGTTTCGCGATCTCCTCCACTGTGGCCCGGGCAAACCCTTTTTCGGCAAATACTTTCACAGCGGCGTCAAAGATGGGCAAACGTCTGCTTCCGTTCACCGGCGTGCACATCCTTTCGTTTTGCGTTTCAGAAAATCTGGATGACCAGGTATCTGGCTAAAACAGGCAGCGGTTCTTCAAGACGGTGCTCAAGATCAACCACTTCTGGTTCATCCCCGGGCGCGCCCCTTTTATTTTCCAATAGTTTAGTTTGGTTGCTCCCGTCTTTTGCCGGAAAGTGAAAACAAACATCAGCCAGTGGAATTTCCAGTTCCGCCGATAAAATTTATCGCCCGGCCCGTTGATGCGGTAATAGAGGATGCCGCCGGCAGCAATCGCCACTCCCGCAAGCACCGTCCAGGCCGGAACGGATTGCGCGAAAGCGTATCCAAGCAGACAAAGGAAACAGGCCAGGCTTATCTTTTCCAGGTAGGGACGCCGGGCGTAAAATATGGTATATTCTTTCCCCGGGACGGCCCGCCGCCACAGGAGATAGCGCCCTTCCGCGCCGTACGCAGCCGTATAGATGGCCACCCGTTGGGTGTACACCATCAGGCAGGGAAGGAGCGCCGGCCATACCCCCGCTCCGGCGAAAAAGCCGGCGGCAAACCGGACCAATGAACCGGAGGCCGCTGCGCCGGCGTTAAGAAGAGGGGTCCTTTTTACGCTCTCGTATAAAACCTGGACCAAAGGCAGGAGCAGGGCGAAGGGGAGCACTCCGGGCAAAAACCAGAAAAGAAGGGCTAACCCTGCGGCTGACCGGCCGGCAAACATGACGGGCAGCCACATTTCGGGGATGCTCCCGCTGGCGGAAGCCCGCTCTTTTTTGCGGGGATGGAGCCGGTCGCTGGCTATATCCTTGTAGTCATTCAGCCAGTACTTGGCCTGGTTGATCAAGAATTCCACGCAAAACCAGGTAAGGGCTAAATCCCTGAAGGGAAGATGATGACCTGCGACCAGGGCGTAAATCACTCCTGCCCAGAAGTAAATGGAACCGCCCAGGATCGCCCCGGGGCGGGGCAGGAGAAGGTAAAAAATGACCTTTAGCTTGCTCGAAGTCAAATTGAAAATCAGCTCCTTCGGTAAAGGACTTCGTTTTAAAACCATTCCGCTTTCTGATGCTCGCTGTGGACATAGAATATAAATATAGGACTTGCTGGTATATCTATTAGACTGATGAGTTTAATTAAAATTATAACAACCCGCATGAATGGTGTCAAACAATAAAAGCGGTTTTTAGATACCGAGTTGCACTTACTTGAACCGACGCCGCTGTTAGTTGAAATTACGGGCATAGAGGTGTTGCGTCGGGCCGGCTGCTTTGATTGGGAAGCCGATTTGCGCTTTCAAACACATGCGCCTTCAAATTCCTCTTGACAGGTTTCTATAGACCGGGTTATTATATGCATAGGATTTTGGGTCTTTTGGGATAATGTTTATAACCGGAGTGAGATTGATGACTTTGACCCGGCGAAGAAAAGAGTTTTTACACAAGATTAAAAAAATATACGAAAATACCGGTACACCCGTGCATTATATCACCGTAGCCGAGGCGCTGGGGGTCAGCAAGTGGACGGCATACGACATCTTAAAGGAACTAGAGAAAGAAGGTTATTTGCGCAGCGAATATTCCGTAAGCCGTGAAGAAAGATACTCGGGGCGTTCGGTTCTTCTATTTCTTCCGACCCCAAAAGCCGGGGAATTATTCCTGAAAGAAAAAGAAGAAATCGACCATATGGAAGAATGGCACGCTGCCCGGGAAAAACTTCTCGAAATATTTGAAAATGTTAAAAAGCACGGCTCGAAAAAAATTATTGATGACCTCCTGAAAGAGATGCCGGCCACCGAGGCGCCGATAATAATCAGCGCATATATAATAGCCGTATTAATTGTTTACATTCAAAATTTAGGTACAAAAGCCGTAAAAATGATGAAAAATCTGCTGCAGCCGGCCCTCAGGCCAGAACTGATCCTGAGCTTGTTCGCGGGCACGGCGCTGGGAGCAACGGTCAAAAATATGCATGACGTCATAAATGGCCAGTTGGCTGACGAAGTGGGCCGGCTCCAAAAATATATTTCGGAATTTAGCTCCAAAGAGAATAAATTACTGGTAAAATTTTTGAGTGATGCTTTAGAACGGGCAATATAAAATTTTTTTGGGCAGTTATTTGGTCTTTTTGGTGTTTTGTGTTTTACTGGTAAAACCAAAAGATATGTGGGTGCATCTTTATTAAACTCGCGTCAGGGAGGTGACCATGCATATAATTTTTTTTAACTTTTCTTTAACAACCACAAAAGGAAGGGAAAAATTATACTAACATGGAGGTAACAGAGGAATGCAGGGGAAAGCAGCGAATCTCGACTTCGCCAAAAACTTTGTAAAGGAACAGATTCTCCGTCAGGCTCTGGGCTACCTCGAAAAAGACTCCGAAGTAAACTTGCCCAAAATTTTTAACCTGGCAAAGTTGCTCGCCATCAAGAAAGAACACAAGGAACAGGTGGAGCAGTTAGCCCTGGCCTACCGGCAAAACCCGGCCATCCGGACTTTTGTCAACCGGCTGTTCGTCGCGACACACCCCAACGTCAAGCATTGCCTGGTCTATAACTGGTTTATCAACGCCATGCTCTTCGGCATTTCAAAACAGGCGCAGATGTCGCAAAAACACGGGGTAAATGTCCCAAACTTCTTCCTGGTGGACCCGACCGGCGCCTGCAACCTGGCCTGCGAGGGCTGCTGGGCCGGCAAGTACGCGAAAAAAGATTCGCTGAGCTATGAAAGATTGGACCAACTCTTTACCGAGGCCAAGGAACTGGGCATTTACTGGGCGGTCATGTCCGGCGGTGAACCGTTCGCTTACCCGCGGCTGTTCGAGTTGGCCGGTAAACACAGCGACATGGCTTTCATGGCTTATACCAACGGCACGCTAATCGACGAGGAAGCGGCCGACAAAATTGTGGAGGTGGGGAACCTGTCGCCGGCCATCAGCCTGGAGGGATGGCGGGAACGAACCGACGCCCGCCGCGGCGCCGGAGCCTTTGACAAAGTAATAAAGGCCATGGACTTGTTGAAGGAAAAGGGAGCCATATTGGGAGTGTCGATTACCGTCACCCGGGATAATGTAATGGAAGTCACCAGCGACGACTTTATCGACTTCCTGGTTGATAAAGGAGTCGCGTACGGGTGGTTGTTCCATTATATCCCCATCGGCCGTGATCCGGATCCGGGGCTGATGGTGACGGCGGAGCAGCGGGCCTACCTGGCCGGGCGCATCCCGTACATCCGCGCCAATAAGCCGATCTTGCTGGCCGACTTCTGGAACGACGGTGAAATGACCGGCGGCTGCATTGCCGGCGGGCGGCGGTATTTCCACATCAACGCCGCCGGAGATGTGGAACCCTGTGCCTTCGTCCACTTCGCCGTCGATAACATTAATGAGAAGACCCTGCTGGAAGTACTGCGTTCGTCCCTATTCGCGTCCTTCCAAAAGCGCCAGCCCTTCTGCAAAAATCACCTGCGGCCCTGCCCGATCATCGACAATCCGGATGCGCTGCGGGCAATCGTGGCCGAGTCGGGGGCCCTTCCCACTCACCCGGGAGCTGAAACTATCCTGGACGGCCCTGTAGCCGAATCCCTGGATCAAAAGGCGGCGCGCTGGGGCGTTGTTGCTGACGGTATTCAGGAAGAGCGCAGGGGCGGGCGCCAGGCGCAATACGCGTGCCGGAAATGCGAATAATCCCAACTGCAACGGGATTTTTTCAACATAACGCCGGCAGGAGGTACCGCATGAAGATCGCAGTGGATGCCATGGGCGGGGACTACGCGCCCCGTGAAATTGTTAAAGGTTCCCTTGATGCAGCTAAGGAATATGGCATCTCTGTGATCCTGGCCGGAGATGAGGAACGGGTGTATTATGAGCTCGGCGGTGATAACGCCGGGGGCCTGGTAAGCGTCGTCAACGCCCCGGAGGTAGTCGAGATGTGTGAGCAACCAGCGGCGGTGATCCGGAAGAAAAAAAATTCTTCCATTGCGACGGTCACCAGGCTAGTCAAGGAGGGTGAGGCCCAGGCGCTGGTTTCGGCCGGGAGCACAGGAGCCGCCATGGCTTCCGCCTTGTTGGGGCTGGGCCGGATCAAGGGTATTGACCGGCCGGCCATCGCATCTTTGCTGCCGGCCGAAAAAGGATTTACAGTTCTGCTGGACGCTGGCGCCAATGTGGATTGCAAGCCGCACCACTTAGTCCAGTTCGGGATCATGGGCTATCTCTACGCCATGAAAATTCTCGGGGTAAAAAACCCGAGGGTGGGGCTCTTAAGCAACGGCGAAGAAGAAACCAAAGGCAACGAAACCATCCTCGCGGCGTTTCCCCTTCTGCAGAAAGCCGGAATAAATTTTTTTGGTAACGTTGAGGGCAGAGATCTCTTCCGGGATACCGTCGACGTCCTGGTTTGCGATGGCTTTGTCGGCAATGTTGTATTAAAAACCGTGGAAGGTATGGCTACGTCCATATTTAAAGTGATAAGGGAAGAAACAACCAGAAACAGGCTGGCCAGAATGGGTGTTGTTTTAGCCGGACCCGCCCTGAAGGGACTGCAAAAACGCATTGATTACGCCGAATACGGCGGCGCTCCGCTCCTGGGGGTTAACGGCATTTCAGTTATATCCCACGGCAGTTCCACGGGCAAGGCTATAAAAAACGCGATCAAGGTGGCCGGACAGTTGGTCGAAAACCGCCTGGTTGAATCTATCCGCGACAGCATTGAAAATGCAAATATATACGGGGCAGGTGACCGCCATGCCCTGGGAGTTAATTAATACCAGTATCGGGACATGCGTGCCCAGCCGGGTACTCACCAACGTCGAACTTGAAAAAATAGCCCGTGCCGGCAAGGAGGTGAACTTAATGAATAGCATTAAAAAAATGTGGGAATCACTTAAAAATATCTTATTCCGTAGGAAAAACAAGTAAAAATAGCATACTTTAATATTCAAGCAACAGATTTGAGAAAAGATCCTGTGAGGTGGACAAGGGCCGAGTCTATTCGATAAATAGGCTCTGCCCTTAATTTTATGAACTCTCACCGCCTGGTTGTTTTGTGATAGTTCCCAAATTTATTGACTTCAGGCTTGATTTATTTTATGAGTGGTGCTATACTTTTATACTATGTAGTATAATATTTATACTTAAGAGTATACGGTATATAATATAAAACGTATAAAGTTATGTTTGCGGAGGACAACATGTTTTCTAGATGGGAAAAATAGCTGGTCCTTGTTGCTGTGATCACCGGCCTGGCGATGGACCTGCTGAACACGACCATCGTCAACGTGGCCGTTCCCAAACTTATGGCCGTGTTCGGGGTCGACGTAAACAAGGTCCAGTGGGTGGCCACGGCCTACATGATGACCATCGGCGTTATAATACCTGTAACCGCTTACCTGGCCGATACTTTCGGCACTAAAAAGTTTTTTATCGCCAGCCTGATTTTCTTTACTGCGGGATCAGCCCTGTGCGGCCTGGCCTGGAGCATGAACTCCCTGATTTTTTTCCGAATTATCCAGGGGCTGGTCGGCGGTATGACATAGATTAAAATGTAAAATTTAAGATAAAAGAGACTTGTTCACATGAACGTCAGTTTGTAAATACATGCTCCGGTGTGAGCCGGGCAGAGGCAGGAGGTTTTCCGGTTATGGACAGAGGACAGCAGAGAAGGCTACCCATTTTTGAAGCGGCCATGGCAGTTTTTTCAGAAAAAGGTTTCGAAAAAGCGACTGTGGATGAGATCGCAGAGCGGGCCGGCGTCGCCAAGGGTACAATCTATTATAATTACGGGAGCAAAAGGGAACTATTTCTTTCTCTTGTTGAAGAGGGAATCAAGCGTCTCGAAAACGCGGTAAAAAAAGAAATCGCCAGGAGAAAGAGCATCCCGGCCAAGCTGGAATCCCTGATTACCGTACAGCTCCGGTTTTTTGACGATTATAAGAATTATTGCAAGGTGCTCTTAAGCGAGGTCTGGGGCCAGGAAACGCGGTGGGAAGAAACGGCCCGGCGGATCCGGTCGGGCTATCTCTCCATCATCAGGGAACTTATCGATGATGGAAGAAAAGAAGGAGTGATAAAAAAAGAACTAGAAACCGCAACGGCTGCTTCCGCGCTGTTCGGAATGGTGGGCATCGCCGCCCTGGACTGGTTTTTATTTGAAAAAGAATACCCTTACGATGATATTTTGAACACTCTGAAGACTTTATTCTTTACCGGTGCTAATTGTGTAAAAACTTAACTTTTGCAGCTGACAAACCTCGTAGTCTCCGATAAACGGAAGATCTGGTCTTGGTAATTATAACCGATCTTTCAGCATGTCTTTAAGCATGCAAATAACATACGCTGGCGTACTTTTAACCCAAAAAATCTCATTTTTTCACGCGTTGAATAGATTCAATGCCAAATCGAGTTAATTAATTAGTTGAAACAGTATAATGCAGTAGTTCGAGCAGGCCGAGAAGGTGTACACCCAGGCCAAAACGACCAATGAGGCCGCCCGTAACAGCCTGGACATTCTGTTGAATGCCACTATTCCTGAGACCATCCGGCAGTGCGAGGCCCAGTTGAAAAAAGCCCGGGCCGACTATGCCAATAGTGTGATCAAAGCCCCTATCAACGGCGTCGTAACCGCCAGGAATATTAACCCCGGTGAAATGGCCGGCCTAGGCCAGCCCGTGGTCACCATCGTCAAGCTGGACCCGGTGGTAGTCCAGAGGCTCTAAGGTTAATCGTTGAATCTGTGAGCGGTGATGAATTATTCTATAATTATATGGTTAATATACCCCGCCTGGGCAGAAGGAAATTGTAGTTATAGTAAAGGTATCACAACTAAGCCTTGTTCGGAGAGTTGGCTGCAGTAGAAAGATATCACAAAATTTTATTTGGTCTTGAATATTTACCATATAGAAATATGATAACTGAAATTTATACTGATGAATTAAAGCACGGATCTAAATGGAATTACCTGTATGCAGTTAATTGCAGTTGTTGCATGCCACAGGGAGATACAGGAAACCACTCCTTACAAATGAAGTTTACCTTAGAACAATTGGCACAGTTAAACGGCCAAAACGGCAAGCCAGCTTATGTAGCTGTCAATGGTATAGTTTATGATGTTACCAACACTCCAAATTGGCAGGGCGGTCAACATTTTGGTTTACAGGCTGGCAAGGATTTTACGGCTCAGTTTGTCAACTGCCATCCGAATCAGTACGCTATTTTAAATATTTTACCCAGAGTTGGTGTATTGGTTTAGAACTATAACAAAACACGGTGTAAAATAGAATTGTTCCAATTAGCCTCCAGAACAAATCAAAGGATTATATTCATCAGTATAATAATGCTATAAACTACAAGAAGTTAAAGAAAAGCAGAACCCTGTGAATTTATAATTCCTCTTTTTCGTTTGGTATAATCTACCTTAACAACAAAGTCAGGGAGACCCCGCTTACCCCTGGCTTTTGTTTTTTTTTACATAACAGTTAAAAAGCCATAACACATGAGCTAGAAGTACAATGAGACGATGACCTTTGCTGATAATAAAGAAATTTAGCAAGGTATATAAGAAATTGCAATTTATGTATACAGCTGACTGGAGGTCGGCAGCTTTTTTGTATAAGGAACATTTGAGTTGGTAAATATAAATTACGGGGTGACAGAAATGCCGGATAATGCAATGCCACTGATCAAACAAAAACAGCGCTACGCGGAAATGGTAAAAGAAAACACGCCTAAACCAAGGGTTTTAAGAAATGTTTTTTGGGCTTTTGTGATAGGCGGCTTGATCTGTTTAGTGGGTCAGTTTATCCTCAGTTTCTTCCTGGCCAGGGGGTTGAACATTAATGAAGCCGGGGCGGCAACTTCTACCACCTTGGTCTTTCTGTCGGCTTTTCTCACCGGTATAGGTGTGTACGACGAAGTTAGCAGGTTTGGCGGGGCCGGCGGTATTGTCCCGATCACAGGCTTTGCCAATTCGATGGTTTCTCCGGCTCTGGAGTATAGAGCCGAGGGTCTGGTTTTCGGCGTAGGGGCGCGGCTTTTTACTATTGCCGGGCCGGTGCTGGTGTGGGGTATAGTTACAGCCTGGATAGCCGGAGTGCTGTACTACTTCTTTAAGTAGTCAGGAGTCAGAATTCAGGAGTCAGAAGCTGAAAGGCAGGAAA
>MVQK01000016.1 GCA_002067515.1 Pelotomaculum sp. PtaB.Bin013
AAAGAAGAATTAATAGCGCTGGTGCAGGATATGTCCAAACGCTGGCTGGCGCACGATGGTGTTTGGTTCCAGTGTGTGGAGAATAAGTATGGCATGGAAGAGGCTGTTGAAATGGATGCCCGGGCATGGGATAGATTTGCTCAGATAGAAGCCGCCAGGATCATGAAGTTACATAAAATCCCGCCGGACGGAGGCTTGCCCGCCCTGGTAAAAGCCCTGGAATTGAGGCAGTACTCTTTTCTCAACAAAAAGGAAGTTGTTGAATTAAGCGAAAATAAATTGATTTTCAGAATGACCACCTGCCGGGTTCAAGCGACCAGGAAATGGAAGAAGATGCCGGAATTTCCATGCAAGCCGGTGGGTATTCTTGAATATAGCAGTTTTGCGAAAACCATTGACTCCCGTATCAAGACTCGTTGCCTTACCTGTCATCCGGACAACAACCACTCGGATGAATATAATTGTGAGTGGGAATTTTCAATATGAAAAAGCGCCATAATTGATGAGAACAAAAGCCGCGCTAATGGCTGCGCGGCTTTTGGCTGAGGCGGGGAAAAAGTGTTACAACTGATGAACAGAACACTATTTGTTTTTCGAATATTTTTTAGCCAGGTCGGCTATGGTATCTTGCATAGGAGTATCCAGATTTTGAAACTCAAATCCGGCAAACGGTATGTTGTCGTAGCTTTTTCTCCATGCAAAATACACCGGTAGTTTAAGAGCAATGTTGTCAATATTTAAACTTATGGTTATTTCTTTGCCCGAAGCCAGGATTTTCTCAAGTTCCGGCACAAGATAGACCATTACGCCGCCAGCCGAAAAATTTACCAAAGCGGTTTGGGCGACAAGACCGCCGGCGGCAAACAACACGTTTGTCGCATAGGGCACGCGCAGGAATTGTCTCTCCTGTGCCATCGTGAAATTTTCCGGAATGGAGAAACCATAAAATTTATTATGATCTTCACCCATTTTTACGACATGAGAATCAGCGCTATAAAATCCTTCCGCCAGAGATAAACCAATTTCAACAGTTTGTTTTTCCTGCAATAATAGAACCTGACCTTCTCCTCTGGGCAGGTTCGTCCAGAAGATATCTTCTTCTACATAATTGATTGTGGCTGGAAAGGACGGCTGATAAGGCACCTTTAGCCAGACTTCTTGTTTAACGGTAATTACCTCTTTCCCCGAAACCATTTTTATTCTACCTCCGTTAACAAAATTTCAGTTAATTTTAAGTATATTTCTTAATTAAACCTTTACCCATTCCTAGATAACTTACCGCATCAATAAGCAAACGCCGTGAGGCTGCTTGCCGCAACGAGGTATAATAGTATGAATATAATGAAGACATTTTACAGTTTAACGGCTTAAGGAATTGGGGAAAAAGAGGTGAATAATAAACGGCAGGCGCGCCTTGCCGTTTATTAAACATATAGATCCAAATTATTACCCAGATGAGGAGGATTCGGCGAAGTCTGAGGCATAGTCTCCAGAAGATCTTGGACCGACTGCTTTTCTTGATTCATAATTTGGCGCAGGATGTTTACCTGTACATCCTGTTGCAGCTTTACTTGCTTTACACCCAAATAAGCTTTTACAGTACCGACAGCGTCAGTATCCACAGGAATCCCTCCTTTTACAATATAATGTTATCATTTTTTATTGCCGACTTCAATACTAAATTTGGTATTATATTTAATTAACGCCAAATCTATAAGTAAACCGTGGAATAAACGGGTGAGCAGCAACGATATAATGACAACGTCAAATAACAGTCGCTGTTGTTGTCAACAGCCATACACTATGCTATAATGTCGATGTCGTGGAAGATAAAAATTCATCATGATTTTTTGAAGGAGCAGGTGCCGTTGGATCACGCCGGCTACATGCGCGCAGCTCTGGCGGAAGCTGAAAAAGCTTATGCCGTGGGTGAGGTGCCGGTTGGCGCAGTGGTAGTGCTTAACGGTGAAATTATCGGCCGGGGTCATAACTTGCGCGAGGCTTTAAAAGATAGTTCCGCCCATGCGGAGATGCTGGCGCTGAAAGAGGCGGCAAGGTACCTCGGCGACTGGCGGTTGAACGGCGCTGTCATTTACTCGACTCTCGAACCATGCCCCATGTGCGCCGGAGCCCTGGTGCAATTCAGGGTGAAAACGCTGGTTTATGGTGTGGCTGATCCAAAAGCCGGCGCGGTTGATTCGGTAATTGATGTGGTGAGACAACCACGCTTCAACCACCAGGTTGAAGTTTTAGCGGGAGTCCTGGAAGAAGAATGCCGGGATATTATACAGCGCTTCTTTAAAGAATTGAGGGAGAAAAAAGTATCCGGAGAGATGGCCGAGTTGGTCGAAGGCGCTCGACTCGAAATCGAGTAGGCGGTGATGAGCCGCCTCGTGGGTTCGAATCCCACTCTCTCCGCCAAAATTCTTGTAAGACAAGGGGTTATCGCTTTTATCGGCGATAACCCCTTTGTCATTTCAGAGGGCCAAAGTGAGAGGTAGCTGACAATATTACTTGCATGGTTTTTCCAGGGCAGGTGGAATATTTTTATTTAAACAAAGTCCAGTTATTTTCGGTTTTAACGGATGAATGATGTGGTTGTAATTTTGTAAAAAATTTTTTAAAAAAATTTTTTCGTGAACATGCCGGCTGGACGTTTTCTGTAAGATTTCTGTAAGATCCCCCCGGTACACTCCATGTATCAGGGTCGCTAAATTGGGGACATTCCTTCGCGAGAATGTAAAAAACAAGAAATTCAAGGTGCGTGGAAGGTATGTCCCCTCACATCGGATACGGGGGGGGATGTGTACAAGTTCTTACTCCGGCCGGATCCCAAGCGGGGGGAGCCAACCCGGTCAATACCGGCGTCGGGTAAATTTAAAAGGTGTGCTTAAAAAGGGATGTGGTTACCATGGCGAAGCCAACTGTTGAATTACAAATTCCATCCATACCAGGTTACGAAAAGGTGGCGATGGCGGCGGCGGAACTGGCCCGCCTTGCAGGCGCGGGTGATGAAGCGGCCCTGCAACTGGCCACCGCCGTAAGCGAAGCCTGCCTCAACGCCATGGAGCACGCCCACGGTTATGACTCCCGCCTGCCGGTGAAGCTGACTTTCCGGACCGGTCCCGGCTATCTGGAAGTGGACATAGCCGACGCGGGCCCGCCTTTTATCTTCCCTGTCCCGGCTCCTTCCATGCAAAATAAGATTGAGGGAAATGAATCACCCAGGGGTTGGGGGCTGTTCCTGATCCAAAACCTGGTGAACAAGGTGGAGGTCCGGCGCCTGCCCGACGGCAATCTTCTACGCCTGACCATGGAGTTCCCCGTCCGGTGAGCGAGGGGTAAAAGCCGGTACCACCGTGCCCGGATAATGCCTGGTTAAAAGCATTGCATGGTAATGAAGGCCCTTAAACAAACTCAGTTACTAGGGAAGAAGGAGATTCTTATGCAAAGGAAAAGGAAACTTTCAATAATTTTAATTCTGACTTTAACGGCCAGCCTTCTGCTGCCCATGGCCACCCCGGCTTCAGCTTTCACTATTCAATACTTCGGCCACTCCCAGGTACTGATGACCACTGATGCCGGAACGAAAATTTTGATGGACCCTCCACATCTTGGAGATTTCGGAAACCTTGGCGTCGATCCCGGCCCCATATATCCTAACGTAGTTACAGTTAGTCACCAACATTCAGACCATAATAATTCAACAGCAGCGTGGGTGTATGGGAGACCCCTGGTATTAAATGGAATAAGCCCTCTTTTTGATAGCTATAACACCTTTAACAGTATAAATCAGGTGGTTAATGATACTGTAATTAATGATGTTTACCTTCCGCACTTTTACGGCGCCGGGGATGACGCAGCCTTTGTCTTCAATGTAGACGGATTACGGATTGTGCATCTTGGAGACGGCACTGGTTCTGACAATAACAGATTTACAGCGGCGGAGAAGCAAGCCTTAGGAACACCCGATATTTTATTTGTTCCAATTGGCGGCCCCATGGGTCCTGTTCCACCTGAATATGGTGGTCCACAAATGGAAAATCTTAGCACCCAGGACGTAGTTTATGCTATTCAAGACCTTCAACCGAAGGTTGTTATTCCTATACATTGGTGGAGCCAAGCAGGGTTGAATTATTTCTTAACTGACCAGAAAAGTGTAGGTGGTTTCACATACTCAGTAAAAAATAGCAACTCTATAAATGTTGAGTCCAACAACTTACCAACAACAACTCAAATATGGGTGATGCCCATCGGAGCAGCACAAGCTGGTGGCGGCGGGCTACCACCTGATGGCGATGTGCCGTCAGTTTCCGGCTCAGTATATGCTAATGGCGAGGCATTAAACGATATAACAGCTAATTTAACTTACGATTCCAATTCCAGACTGGCTAATCTAAAATTGAGGAGAAACGGGAATGACGACATTAGTGGAGGATCGTACGACTCAAACACAGAATTTACGGTCACTATCAACAACAACGGCCATACCCCTTACATTCTCCTCGGAGCCGGGTATGTTCAAAGCTGGGAAACCGGTCAGGACGGGGTCACTACTATCCGCGTGAAGGGAATGTCCTTTAAATTCCCGGATGGAACTCCCGTGCACCTGGGTGTACAAATGGCCATCGCGTATGATGCTAACCAAGCACCGTATAATATGCCTGTTTCGTACCGGGGCATGTCTATCTCCACTAACGCGTCGTCGTTTAATGCGCCCGTCATGGTTTCAGGAACGCAACTTTACGTTTATATCAACGGGGTTAGCGGGGAGGAAGGCTATTTCAAGGTATTTCTGCCTGAGGCCCTGCTCCAGGACTGGGGTATCACCTCTAATAACCAGTTGGCCGCACAAATCGGGGATGGAAACGGCAATAACAAGGAAGCCGTAACCAATGCTATAGTGACCGATGTAGCCGGCGGGAAGACGATGGAGTTCAGCGGTTTTCATTATTCCGACCACCGCGTTTTTATCGGCAAGGCAGAAGCCGGCGCGCCTGTAGTCACCTCTGCCGCAACAAACAACGCAGGCAACAAAATAATACTGACCTTTAACAAGGCAATGGCAGACCCGGCAGGCAAACACGCACAGTTTACAGTTACAGTCGGAGGGACGCCGGATGCGGTGACAGCCGCTGCACTGAACGCTGATCCCCAAAAAATAGAGCTGACGCTTGCCAACCCAATTTATCATGGTGACGTAATCACAATAGGATATACTGCGGGCACAGTGGTAGCAGCCGACGGTGGTGTTCTTGCAACCTTCGCGGGACAGGCGGTAACGAACAATGGCCCGGTAAAGGTTACTTCTCCAACGGTTTCGGTTGACAGCAACAATAAAAACCTTTCCATAACCAGCACTACTCCTGCCACTACGTTAGCTATCCCGAACAATGTCACAGACGCAACCATAAACGTGGTAGGCTTGCTAAATGCGCCTGTAGCCGGTAAAGTGACTACCAGCGCTTTGCCGAACATAACCATACAGGCCAACACTTCCGTTAACGCTAATCCTGTCCAGGTGGCTATACCGGCAGGAACCACGGTTACTGCGGACGCAGCCGATAACTGGGACGGAACGATAAATGTGCCTACGGTCAAGCCCAACAACAGTGTAGCGGTAACGGCTGACGCCGGGAAAACCGCGACAGTTAATACTGTAATTGAAGTGGGATTTGGTGACGTTCCCCTGACGTTCAGCAAGGCGGTGCGGATACTTATTCCCGGCCAGGCGGGCAAGGACGCGGGTTACTACCGGGGAGGAGCCTTTAATAAAATAACTGCGGTTCTAAGTTCCGATACGCAGGCTGCCGGCGACGCGCTTCCCGCAGGAGGAGATGGTAAAATTGACGTTGGTTCAGACCTGGTAATCTGGACCAAACACTTTACTAAATTCGTCACCTACACGCAGACCTCGGCCGGTGGCGGCGGCGGTGGCGGTGGCGGTGTGCCACCAGTAAGCAGTTCAACCACTGTTACGGCAACAAGCGGCGGAACCGTTACCTCCAATGACGCTACCATCGTTGTTCCGGCCGGTGCAGTAACAGGTGACATCAAGGTGACCGTTGAAAAGGTGGCCAATACCGCCAGCCTGTCATTTGCGAAGAACACCAGGCTGATCAGCGATGTCTTTGAAATCACCAAGGACAAAGCCGGTGACTTCAGTAAGGCGGTTACAATCACCTTACCCTTTGACAAGTCTAAATTAGACACCGCCAAATACGACATCGGCATCTTCTGGCTCAATCCTGAGACAGGCAAGTGGACCAAACTTGACAATATAAAAATCGACCTTGCATCCGGCAAGGTGAGCGGTGATGTCAATCACTTCACGAAGTTCGCGGTACTGGCCGTCGAAAAGGGCAGTGAAGCGCCAACCGTTGCTTTTTCAGACATTGCCGGCCACTGGGCGCAAAATGAAATTGAGGGCTTGGTAGCCCGCGGCGCCGTAACCGGCTATCCTGACGGAACCTTCAAACCGGACAATACAATCACCCGGGCCGAGTTTGCCACCGTCCTGGTTAAAGCGTTAAAACTCGCGCCTCAAAACGGGAAAATCTTTGCGGATACCGCTCGGCATTGGGCCAGGGATTATATTGCGACAGCAGCATCAAATGGAATTGTAAACGGCTACGATAACGAAACATTTGGTCCGGACGACCTGATCACCCGTGAGCAGATGGCCGTGATGATCGTAAAAGCTGAGAAACTTGCCATAGTTTCCGAAGGTATTTCTTTCGAGGACGGCAACAAGATTTCAGCCTGGGCCAGAAGCGCTGTTGCCACGGCCGCTAAAAAGGGCATCATGAAAGGATACCCCGATAATACCTTCAAACCTGAAGGCAACAGCACAAGAGCGGAAGCAGTCACGGCGATTATGAATGCATTAAAATAACAACCCCGGATTTTTTCCGGCTGCAAAAAGGTATATAAACGGCAAAATAACAGAGGAACCGGGCAAAAAACAACCCGGTTCCTTTACTGTTGAAAGAGATACAGGTCTTTATTAAAATTTTTTATTGCCGTTCCGGTCCGAATTCCAAAGACTTGCAGGGTTTTTCCGGGGCGGGTGGAATATTTTTATTTAGTCAAACTCCGGTTATTTTAAGATTGATGGTTAAAACCCGCGGCGTATTGACGGAGAGATGCCCGGGGGCAGGCAGCCGTGCGGCCGGACGCAGGAGGGACAGGTGTGAAGAAAAAATTCTATTCCCGGTCTGAGTGGAAAGAAGGGATGACGTTTTTGCGCCTCAGCGGCGATATAACCAGTGAAGGCAAAGAGGAATTCAAAAAGATGCTGCCGCCGGACGGGCAAACCGCCCCGGTTGTGCTGGATTTCGCCGGGGTAGACTATGTCAACAGCGCGGGCCTGGCTTTGCTCATCGGCCTGGTGCGCCGCTGCCGCGCATCCGGTTGCCCGGTGGGCGCCGTCAACCTTTCCGCTCATTACCGCAAGATTTTTCACATGGTCGGCCTCAACGACTATATAACGGTTTTTGACGGCGAGGACGCCGCGCGTACCGTGTTGGCGCCGGAAAACGGCGAAGGGGAAAGAGATGCTTAAGCAACCGGCGTCCCGCAGGCTCAAAGGGCGGATCTGGCGCCTCGCCGCCTGTATGGGGGCCGTGGCTTTTGCGGTGATAACCCTGGGCAACCAGTTTATCCAGGGCGTTACTTTTAAGCAGCAGGTTGCTTTTTATCTCCCCGTGGTGTCCGGGCAGTGCTTATTTGTGGTACTGGCCCTGTACGCCCTTTCGGCAGCCTATTTGAGACCGGTGCTGGATACCCTCGACTGCTTTGAGGAGGGAAGGGAGCCGGCGCGCCAACTGGTCGCCAAGGCCAGGAGGGCGGCTTTTAATTACCCCTTGGACATGCTCGTTTTCCTTGCCCTTTGCGGGATAGGGCTCATTCTGATTTTTCACTTTTCCGAGTGGTTCTTCTTTTATAAGGGAGATATCCCGGCCAACTGGTGGCTGGCGACATTCCAGGCCGCCGCCTTCGAGCTGACCCTCACCGTCTCGCTGGCCCTGCTTTTCTTCGCTTTCGCCCGGAGGCCGCTGCGGGAGTTCCTGGAAAAAACCACGGGCCTCGCGCCGGACGAAGGCAAGCGCCTGGCCATAAGAAGCCGCCTGCTGATCACAATCATATCCATTGTGGTTATTGCGGCGTCCACCTTTTTATATTCCTACCTGTTTTTCCCGCTGGAAGGAAAACCCTTGCCCATAGGCCTGTTTTTAATCCTTACCGTATTGATTGCTGCTTTCTGTGTCGTTGTCGGCGTTATAACCGCTTCCGATACGGCTCGTGACATTGTCCTGGTGACCGGGAAGCTGGAGCAAATAACCCGGGGAATACGGCCCGGCCTGCACCAGACGCTGGCGGTGACGTCGCTGGATGAGGTAGGGGACCTGGTGGTGGCCTTTAACCGGTTGCAGCGGCAGGCGGCCTTGACTTACCGGGAAGTGGACCGCGAACTGGCGCTGGCCCGCTCCGTGCAGGCGGAACTGCTGCCGAAAGAGTTTCCGTTTTGGCCGGGCTGGGAGGTTGCCGGGAGATCGCTGTCCGCCAGGCAGGTGGGGGGCGACTTTTACGACCACATACCCCTGGCGGGCGGCCGTTTCGGGCTGGCCGTGGGTGACGCGGCGGGAAAGGGTATGCCGGCGGCCCTGCTGATGGCGGCGGTGATCGGCCTGCTGCGGGCTGAAGCGCCCCGGGAAGAAAGTCCCGCAAAGGTTTTAGGCAGGGTGAACGACCTCATCTGCGGCACTGTGTCCGGGGGGATGTTTATCACCGCCCTTTACGCCGTGTTCGACCCCGCAGCCGGAATCTGCACCCTGGCCAGCGCCGGGCATTTAAGTCCGGTCCGGTTTCTTCCGGACGGCACAGGCCCGGAATTGGTTGATACGGGGGCGCTGCCGCTGGGATTGGCGAGTGGAGTTTCCTACAGGGAAACAACCCTGGCCATTCCCCCCGGCGGCGGAATGGCCTTTTATACGGACGGAATCGTCGAGGCACGAAACGTAACCGGTGAACTTTACGGTTTCCCGCGCTTTTTAGACGCTTTTCGTTTTTCCAGCGGCTCCACCGGTGAAGCCTTCATATTATCTGTTATAGACGAGGTGTCCCGTTTTACCGGCGGCGAACAGGAGGACGACCTCACCCTGCTGGTGGTGCGCCGGTTAAGGTAACCGGACAAAAGTTCCCGTTTTTAGGAGCCGCCGTGATCTCCCCGCCGGCCATGGCCGCCTTTCTTTCGCACAGGGCCGGCCGCACCGCCTGTTTTCTTTAATGAGAACAGGTTTTTTTCGGCATCAAACGGTTAGATTAGGTAAACCGGATGGATAATTTAGCTTTAAATTTTTGGGAAGAATTTTTTAAAAAAATTTTCACGAAACGCACAGGCTACCCGTTTTCTGTAAGATTTCTGTAAGATCCCCCCGGTACACTCCATGTAACAGGGTCACTAAATTGGGGACATTCCTTCGCGAGAATGTTAAAAAGTAAGGAATTAAGATAACACAGAAGGTATGTCCCCTCACCTCGGATACGGGGGGGGATGTGTACAAGTTCTTACTCCGGCTGGATCCGGAGCGGAGCCAATCTGGTCAATGCCGGCGCTGTGTAAATTTAAAAGGTGTGCTTAAAAGGGATGTGGTTACCATGGCGAAGCCAACTGTTGAATTACAAATTCCATCCATACGAGGTTATGAAAAGGTGGCGATGACGGTGGCGGCGGAACTGGCGCGCCTTGAGGGCGCGGGTAATGAAGCGGCCATGAATCTGGCCACCGCCGTAAGCGAAGCCTGCCTCAACGCCATGGAGCACGCCCACGGTTATGACTCCCGCTTGCCGGTAAAGCTGAGTTTCCGGACCGGTCCCGGCTCCCTGGAAGTGGACATAGCCGACGCCGGCCCGCCTTTTACCTTCCCTGTCCCGGCTCCTTCTATGCAAAATAAGATTGAAGGAGATGAAGCACCCAGGGGTTGGGGGCTATTCCTGATCCGGAACCTGGTGAACAAGGTGGAGGTCCGGCGCCTGCCCGACGGGAACATGCTTCGTCTGACCATTGAGTTCACTCGCCGGTAGGCTGGTACTCCGGGCTTTGGAACTTTTTTCGGCTGAAATAATTAATATCGCAAGCGGAGGGGACCTGCATTTAAGATATCTGTTGAAATGTCACAGGTAAGAATTTAAATCATTAAGAATTTTGGAAAGGCGGGCTGAAAATTATGTTTAATACAAAACTTTGGGTACTTTTCTTAGCTGTTTTTTGTATCTTTTTCACTGCAGGCATGCATCCTGCCCGTGCATCAGTTCTGTCTGTGGAACTGGGTGAACCCCATGAATATAGTGTTGGTGGGGATTACAATAATTTTTGGGACCTGAAAAAAAATATAACTGGAGCCGAAACTACCAGTGAGTGCTTTGCAATCTACGGAAACCTGCATCCACGCCTTGTTTATAAAGGTGGACAAGGCGGCGGTTTTGTGGACGCCGGCAGTCTTGATAAACCCGCCGGAGATCAGACGCTGCAGGTTTCCCCGGAGATCACAGTTTACCAGGACACGCAGGACATCAGCGAAGGTCATCTGTATATCCTTAAGACCCTTACCCTCGGTTATTTTGCCCTGTATGCCGACAGCGCACAGGTTGTAAAAGACGTACCTTATTTGAATTTCACCTTTTACAAGCTGAAAGGGGCTCCGTCATTTGTCGCCTCCGCACCCGTTGCACCAGCTGCGCCGTCCGTGCCGGCCATGCCTGTCACGCCACCCCAAACACCGGAGGTAACCTCTTCCCCTGCGGCGCCCCGGCCATGGCCCGGCGGCAACACTGAACCAGCGGCGCAGCTGACTGAAATCACTTTTAATCAAAAACCGATGGTAGTTAACGACCGTACCTTTGTGCCTTTGCGCGACCTTTTTGAAGCCCTGAGGGCTGATGTTAAGTGGGATAGCGCTACCCGGACCGTCCTGGCAACGAAAGGGCAAAACAAAATATCGTTGCAAATCGACAATAAAGTAGCCTGGGTCAACGAACAACCGCGACAGCTTGAGGCGGCGCCGTTCATAAATAATGAGAAAACCTACGTGCCTCTCCGGTTTGCCTCGGAAGCACTGGGAGAAAAAGTCTCTTACGACAGCGCCACAGGTAAAGTGGTCTTCGGCAACCGTTATTTCTACCTGGGTCAGGAAAACAGTGCTAAAACAACAGAGCAGGTGGACAATACCGCAGGGCAGGAAACCGTGACGGAAAGCAACAGTTCAGAAGGCGAAGATCTTAGAGGGGAAATCAACAAATATTGGAATAACAGGCTGAGATACGATGCGCTGCAAAAGTCCTTGTTCGGACGCTGAAAAAGGTAATATGGAGGGCCACTTACTCTTCAGTGGCCTTCTTTGAAAAAGCATGAAAAGTGGTGAACTATGTGCAATGTAGGTTATTGTAAAATTGGTTTTTGTTTCTAACCTCAATTTGCATTTTATTATTTGCCGCCAAGTCACCTTTGCAGGCGGCCGTCACATCGCTTTCTTTAGACTTGGGCGAGCGACAGCAAACTTTTAGCTGTAAGATGTTCTATTTTTTGGAAGGGTAAGGTGATCAAAATGCGAACATGGCTGACAACGGTGTTAATTCTTTCCCTGGCTGTCTTTTGTATAACCCTTGCGGGCGGAGCACAGCCTGCCCCGGCAGCGGTTTCGCCTCTCTCCATTGAGCTGGGTGAGGCTCAGGAATACGGCCTTCAATTAAACAACTTTTGGGACTTGCAAAGAAACACTTCTGTTGACCATAATGTCGATGAGCTCTTTAGATTTTATGGCTACAATTATCCGAGCCTGACTTATCGCGAAGGCGATGACGGCGGCTTTGGCTTTATGGACGTTGGTGCTTTGGATAAGCCAGCCGGGCGGGAGGTACTGCAAATCACCCCGCTGTTACTGGCCTATAACGGGAAACAGGAAATCGAAGCAGGCCATTTTTATATCCTGAAGACTCTGACTCTGGGTTATTTCGCCCTGTACATCGACGATATTCCATTAGTTAACGACGATCGTTACGTAAACTTCACCCTTTATAGGCTGAAAGGGGCGCCGGCGAAGGTCGCCTCCGCGCCGCCTGTGATCACAGCGCCATCTGCGCCGGTTACGCCGTCTGTCCCGGCGACGCCGTCCACGCCTGTCCAAACACCGGCCGTAACTTCTCCCCCTGCGGCGCCCCGACAGTGGCCGGGCGGCAACACTGAACCCGCGGCGCAGTTGACTGAAATAACCTTTAATCAGAAGCCAATGGTAGTTAACGACCGTACTTTTGTCCCTTTGAGGGACCTTTTCGAAGCCCTGGGGGCGGAAGTTCAATGGGATGGCGCAACCCAAACCATCCTTGCATCGAAAGGACAGAACAAAGTAATACTCCAAATCGACAATAAAGTAGCCTTTTTCAACGGACAACCGCGACAGCTTGAGGCGGCGCCGTTCATCAACGGTGACAAAACTTTTGTGCCTCTGCGGTTTGCCTCGGAGGCACTGGGAGAAAAGGTTTCTTATGACAGTGCCACAGGCAAGGTGGTCTTTGGCAAGCATTATTTCTTCCTGGATAAGGGGAACAGTTCAAGCCCGACAGCCCAGCCGGACAGTACTGCCGGCCAGGAAACCGTGAAGGAAACCAGCGGCCCGGATTCAGATGATATGACGTTAAAAGATGTTGACAGGTATTGGAATGAAAGGATGAGATACGATATGCTGCAAAAGTCCCTGTTCGGGCGGTGATTTTCATAAAGAGGTAATTTCTTAAGGCTTGTTTAGCAGTTGTTATCACATCCAAAGAGGATTAAGAAAGGACCCGGCCGGAAAGTTACCCCGGGTCCTTTCTTTGTGAAAGAGGATTACCGGTCTTTTTGAGAGAATACTCAGTTATTCGACAGCTTGCGAAGGGAAGTCTAACCTATGCTGACAACCTTTCCTAAAAGCAAATTCCAGCCCCCCGAGTTGCCGTATCACTATTTCCCCCGGGAGCGGCTTTTGGCCCTGCTGGCAGATGAGCCGGCCAGGCGGCTCACCTGTCTGGCGGCGGGGGCCGGATACGGCAAGAGCACCCTGGCCTGCGGATTCCTGAAGCAAAACCGCTTGCCCTCTCTCTGGCTAAACCTGGATGCCGGCGACAGTGACGGCACGGTGTTTCTACAGCTGATCCTGCGGGGCCTGACCCGCCGGTTTCCTTCCTTCGGCGCCGAACTGGAACGGGAAGGAATTCTGCCCCAGCTCCACTGGCCCGACCGAGGCAGGCTTCTGGATGCAGTGTCGGATATTCTGGAAGAACAGCTGGCGGGCCGGCGGCTGGCGGTGGTGCTGGAAGACTGCCACCACGTTTTGGGCAGCGATGAAACAAGAGCTATCCTGGACAATCTGATTCGTCTCTTCCCGCCGCAGGTTCAGTTTATTCTGCTAAGCCGGAACCATGTCCCTCTCAGGACCATGCCCGCGTTGGCCGCTGCCGGGCGGGCGGCGGAACTGGGCCAGGAGGAGTTGCGTTTTACCCTGGAAGAGGCGGAGCGTATTTTCGCCGGGCAACACGGCCCGGCTTTATCCCGGGCAGCCGTGGAACAGATCTGGCGGGAACTGGCGGGGTGGCCCATCGGACTGCAATTGGCCGCCCGGGCCCTGGCGGCCGGCGGCAAAACGGGGGACACTTCCGGCCTGTTGGGGCAGGACAAGGGGCGGCTCTACCTGTTCGAAGATATTATGAATGAGATTCTGGAAGGTGAACCGCCGGAGATCAGGGAGGTTCTGCTTAGAACGGCGGTTTTCCGGGAATGGGACGGTGAGCTTTTCAACAACGTTTTCCACCGCCGGGACGGCTCCGCCATGGTGGCGTACCTGGCCGGCAGAGGATTGCCGGCGGAGCGGGTACCCGGCGGGCTGCGTTACCACAACCTGTTCAGGGAGTACCTGTTGAACCGGCTTAAAGAAGACGTTCAGGCCTACCGGGAGGTTGAGCGCCAGGCGGCTGATTACTACCTGGCACGGGAAAAACCGGAAGAAGCCTTTCCCTGCCTGGTGGCGGCCGGGGATTTCGGCCCGGCCGGACTGCTCCTGCAGCGGGCGGCTCCCACGCTTTTGCGGCAGAACCGGCTGAATACCCTGTCCACCTGGCTGGAAGCGCTGCCCGGCAAGGTAACGGATTCCTTTCCGGAAATCGTCCTGCATTTCGGGGAAGCCTGTGTCCAGGCCGGAAAGTACCGTGAAGGCCTGCGCTGGCTGCGCCGTGCCGCCGGTGCCTGCGGCCAGGCCGGTGATGCCGCCGGCCTGACCAGAGCTCTCTGTGTGCAGGGAACAGCTTTTACCGCCCTGGGGGAGCACGGAAATGCCCGGGCGGTACACCGCCAGGCCCTGGGCGAGGTGGAAGCCGGTGATTCCCGGCTCCGGGGAACGGTGTTACACTACCTGGCGATCTGGTCGGCCCGGGCCGGGGAAGTGGAGCAGGCGCGCCGGTTTTTTGAAGAGGCGGCCGGCCATTACCGTTCGTCCGGCGAGACTGCGGCGGAAGGGGAGGCGCTCCTGGACCGGGCTTCCTTCTACTGTTGCCGCCGGGGGCTTTTTCAAGAAGCTGCGAGCCTGGTAGGCCGGGTGGACGTGATTGCACGGGCGCACGGAGATTTTGCGCTTGCGGCACGCTGTCATCTGCTGGGCGGCAGGGTGCTCCTTTACCTTGGAAAACCTGCAGAGGCGGTCAGGCGGTTTGAGCTTGCCCGGCAAGCTGTCACAGAGGAGGGAAACAGCTCCCTGACCAGTTTGCTGGCACAGTTGGGGGAGGCTGAGGCGCTCGGGCTGCTGGCCGGCCCGGACCACAGTCGCGCCGGACTCCTTTTCCGGCAGGCGGCCGGTGAATTGGGCCGTCTGGGACCTTCCCTGGAGGCCGGCTTTCTCCTGGCGCTGGGTCAGAGTGCTTTTTTCCGTCAACAAGGTGAAACGGGCCGGGCCATCGAAGAGGCGCACAATGCACTGGAACTGGCCAGAGGGATGAGCGATGGGTGGCAGGAGGCGATGGCGGGGTTGAATCTGGCCGCCGCCTGGATAGAGGCCGGCGGGGAAAGCCTGTGGGACGGTTTGAAAATGCTGGAGAAAGCAAACAACGTTTTCCGCGCCCGGGAAGACCCCTATCACCTGGCTTTGGCCGGCTTGTGGCGTTTTTACGGACAATTTCTTTTGAGCGGCAAGCCGGACCCGGTTCTTTTGAAGCAATGCCTCGCACATCTAAACCGTTTTCCCTCCCTGCCGGACAGGGAGAGGAAACCGTGCCGGCTGATCCTGGAGCAGGCAAACTACGCAGACGCGGAAATGTCCCGGCCGGCGGGAAAAAATAACCCTTCTTCTCGGCGTCCGGCCCCGGGGCCGGCGGCCCCGCCGGTTGCTGAAAACGGCAACCGGCAGGATGCTTCCAAAACGCCGGCAGATCTGGACCCGCCGCCGCGCCTGCGCATATGCTGCCTGGGCGCCTTCCGGGTTTACCGGGGAGAAGAACTGCTGGACGACCGGCGCTGGACGCGGCGCAAGGGTAAAACCCTGCTCAAATTCCTGGCCCTGCACCTTGGGCAAAAGGTACCTAGGGATGTGGTGATGGAGCTTCTGTGGCCGGATCTTCCGGCGGAAAAGGCCTCTAATGCTTATTACGTTACACTGCATACGCTGCGAAAAACGCTTAGTGCCGGGTTGGGCCGGGATATCGAATACGTTGTCAGCCGCGATGGAGTGATTTACCTGGAGCCGGGGCTGGTGGAAGAGGTGGATGTAGATGTGTTCAGCCGGGCCTGTACCCTTGCCTTCAGCAAGGAGGCAACTGCTCCCGATATGGCGGTAACCTGCCTGAGAGAGGCCAGGCAACTCTACCGGGGGGATTTGCTGACCGAGGACATTTATGAAAGCTGGCCGGTTCCGGCCAGGGAAAGATTGCGGCAGCAGTATCTAAAAATATTGTGGTCGCTGGCCAGGTATTCCGAGGAAGCGGGCAGGCCGGAGGAAGCCCTGGAATTGTGGCGGGAACTGGTAGAGCGCGAGCCTTTTCACGAAGACGGCCAGCGGGAGGTTATCCGCCTTCTTTTGTCGCAGGGACATCATTCGGCGGCCAGCCGGCAGTTTCTGCGCTACCGGCGCCTGCTGCAAAAAGTGATGGGGGCCGAGCCGGGCGAGGAAATCACACAACTTTACCGCCAGTCTTTAAAGAAAAGCTAAAGCCTCGTTGGCGAAGTAGAAAACGGCGAATACTATCCGTAAAACGTAAAACAATATCCGGCTTATGCGACTATCCATATGCCCTTTCCCGGCACCATTTCGTTAAGGCACCCGACTCCTGTGGCCGTCCCGCGTGAACTGACGGCCTCCCCGCGGGTGCGGCGGCGGCATGACGCGAACAAAATGTTGTTCTGCACAGCCGCGATGGCAACCGGGCGACGTTATGCGTGGCCGCCATCACCATTCACGGGGAACTGGGAAAATATATCCAGGCCCACACTCCATTACTTTTAACTAAAGCAGGCTGTTTCTTCCGGAACAGCCTGTCTATGTTCGCCCGGCATGTCTGCCGAGCCGAGGGGTTGAAAGAAACCTTGTCACCTAACCAGCGGGAAGACAACCCGTAGACAAGGGCGTCACTGGTAACAGTGGGGTCTATTGGTGCGTCGAAGGGGGAACTTGGAACATAGCGCAAGCGAACCGGAGATGGCTACTCAGGTGGGTAACCTTGCACAGAGTGGGAAAGCCCAAAAGCTGGATAACCTGAGAGGTTAGGACGGATGTGTTCAAGTTCAGGCAAGCAGACTTAACCGGGGAAACCCGGCACCATCCTGCTGATAGCAGGTAAGCCCAGACAAGCAGAAATGCAAGGAAGGGAATACGTGGTGCCGGGTGACAGATGAGCCCGTAGTGTGCGCATGGCAGCGTAGCTGTCAGGTGGGTTAAAGTCCCACTGAGTCCCGGACTAGGGGGCTCATATCCAAACCCGGGGGTAATGCCTTGGGGGCTGGGTAATACCCAGAGGGCAGGGCGCTCA
>MVQK01000017.1 GCA_002067515.1 Pelotomaculum sp. PtaB.Bin013
CCAGTGGTAGTAGTTGCAGGTATACACGTGGATAATGCTGGGCCTGAAGTAATCAAAGAAATTGTGGAAAACTGTTACAATGTGGTGCGCATGCTGACGAAAAAATAATTAGTATTGGAGCCAATTTTAAAGCCTTTTTAATGTGAACATACCACTTTATAGTGTTCAGTAAATCAAAACATCCAAGTTATGGACTTGGAAAGGGAGTATAGCCTGATTTTTAGTAATGGGTCAATTTTAATTACAAACCAGACAATGCTTACATTGAAATCGAAGCTAATGTAGTCTTCGGGAGATTGGTGGTAAAAGAAATATCACAGCTTTAGACTATCTTCCGGTTGAATAATCTTTCTGTTTTAATCCAATTAGCCCCGGTAGGAATAATCACCCCTACGGGGCTATTGTTTGTGTGGCAATAAGTGCCAATATATTTATGTAACATTCAGTATAGTTTAATCGTTATTATTTATGAAAGGGGAAGAAGGTGTAAAACTTGTGACTTCTATCGATTATCTTGAAAAGGCTAAAGAAGGTGATCCCGGATCAATTGAACAGATATGTTTGGATACGTGGGAACCCCTTTATCGATATATATATTATAAAGTACAGAACCGTGAGGAAGCGGAGGATATTACCCAGGAAACGTATGTCAAGGCTCTGAAATATTTGCGTGAACATAAAGCTCCCCAGGAAAAATTCATGGGTTTTCTGAAGATTGTTGCCTTAAATATATTGCGGGACCGTTTACGTCAAAAGAAACGCCGGGGGATACGGGTAAATATTGATGAAATAAATCCTGAAGAAACTGCTGATATGGATCATCGGAATGATGTTAACCAGCGCCTGCAGCTTGAAAATGATTTGGCAAAATTAAACGAAGACCAGCGTGTCATCATTGACTTGAGAATCATTCAAGGTTATTCAGTTGCCGAAACCGCGAAACGCTTAGGTAAAACGGAAGCTGCTGTCCGCACTTCCCAGTACCGGGCGTTGCAGTCTTTGGCCAAAATCGTGAACAGCGATGGATAATAGGAGGGATGAACACATGGATAATCCTGAAAGCAGACTTTCTGAATATATCGATGCCTTAAATGCGGAACATGAGCCTGAAAAACATCAGGGAATTGCTGATACTCCGGAAATGGAAAAGCTTTTGGCAACGATCAGGCTGGTTCGTACTTTAAGAGAACCTGCGCTGCCTGATCCCGGATACCCGCAAAGGTTGGCTCTATCCGTTGCCAGTACCCTCCGGCTGGTTGAACAGAATCCGAAACCAGGTGGACGGATATTTGAAAAGGCGCCCGGGCATTCCGGTTTCCGGTGGATGCCACCGGCTGTAGCGGTTTTGGTAGCCGGTTTGCTGTTATTTGTAGTGTTGACAAGCTGGACTGGATTGAATGGCTTATTCAACCATGATGTGGCTTATGCCATGGAAAAAGCGGTTGCCCAGTTGTCCGATTATCATGGTGTCCTTGAGATACGCTCAGAGAACGCTGCCGGAGAGGAATGGATGACCCGCCGGGTGGAAATTTGGTCAGATGGAGATAAATATGCCGTGCGGCAGGACGACGGCACCTTGACTGTCAATAACGGTGGGCGGAAGTGGCAAGTCCGCCCGCAAAGCAAGGAAGTAGCCTTGCTGCCGCCGGCGCCGGACCCGTCCAGGCATGATTTTGACCTGCGGGATGAGTCAAAACGGGCCCAACAATATCCGCATGTTGTTGCCGGAACGGAGTTGATTGCGGGACGCCAGGCGACAAAACTTGAAATTTCGCCGCCAGGCGGTTCGACGTACTATCTGTGGATTGATATGGAAACGAATTTACCGGTTCAACTGCAAACAGCGATGCAAAATGCGTTACGGTCAACATCTACTTTTGTCAGTTTTGAACCAAATACTCAAATCAGTCCTGGAATATTCACTTGCCAACCGCCTGAAGGATACAAGGTGGTGGAAGAGGATCCGGGGCAACTGGCGGCTACGGTGGAGGAAGCAGCCGCGATCAGCCGGTTGTCGCCGTTGCCCCCGCAAGAAGCGCCGGACCGCGTCTACGCTTACCAGGACCGTATCGTCCTGGATTACGGTGATACCACAATTGTTGAAACTGCCGCGCAGGGTTCTTTTGAGCCGGTCTCAAATTCCGCCCTCGGCACTGCCGCCGGCGGGCCGCTGGAAGTATGGCGCGAAAGGCTGCGGTGGAGACAGGGCGGCATTGAGATTCAAGCCGAGGGGGCGCGGCGGGTAGAGTTAGCCCGTCAGATTGCCGCCGACCTTACTCTCCCGGACGCCGGTACAAATCTGTTGAACAAGGCTCAGGTCAAGGTCCCGGTGGATATGGAGATTGTCAAGGCCGACCAGCGGCAGGTGGACGGAGGGCACGCTCCCTGGCAGCTAGACCCCCTGCAGGTATCACTAACTTTCGTCAACTTGCAAGTGACACCGGAAGGAATTACAGGTGAGCCGAAAATCCCGGCTTCATCCTTTAAACAGGTGGCGAATAACGGTGTTGAAGCAGTGGTGGAGGTTGCCAGCGGACCGGTTAAGCAGGTATACCTGGAGCGACTTGTCCGGCAGGACGAGACTGGCATTTGGTCGGTTGTCGGGTACGATCGACGTTAGACTGAAGTGTTAAGAAAAGGGGACACGCCTTTCTGTATCGGGAAAAGTCCGAAGGAATCTCCTGAAAGTGGCGTGTCCCCTTATCAAATTTATATATAAATAAATCTGTCAAGCAATATATCTCCCACATTTCTTCTTCCGTCGATTACTGCAAGTACCCATACTTTACTTTCTTCAGTCTTATAAATAATTCGCCAAGGTGTGCAAATTAATTCCCTATAAGTTAAAATATTATAATATCTTAATTCTGGAACAATTCTTCCCTGTAGGGACATTTGCCGCAAGTTGTCAGCTTTTTGTTTGATGGTAAGATAGACTTTTCTTGCTCGAATTTCACTGTCAGCGGCGATATATTTAATTATATTTTTTAAATCTTGCCGGGCAGTTTGTGTCCAATAGATCTGATATGTTGCTTTAGTCATGATCTTATATTTCAAAGTCGCGATCTAAGCTCGAAAAAAATTCTTCCTGTGATATAACTTTTCCATCAACTATATCTTGTTCCCCTTGGGCCAGCAATTTTAATAAACCTAGAGCCTTCTTCATTTTTTCATAGGATTCAGTATCCAGCAAAACCGCCTTAGCTTCTCCGTTTTGAGTAACATAGACGGGTCTTTGGGTCTCGTTCACTTGCGCCAGGATCTCGGCCGCATTGGCTTTAATATAAGATATGGGCCTAATATCTTCTTTAATATTCATTGTATTATCACCCCCGGTCCAAATATGATACCATATTTGGACCGGGGGGTCAAGGATACTGAAGAACCGGTTATAGCTTCAGCATAACCTGCATTAGGAACGGTCAGCATTTAACTGCCTCGGCGCGTGTTGCTTGATCGTCAGGGGCGAAAAAGCAACCGGCTTCACCAGGGTAGACCTTGCCCTCAATGATCGTTGCCTGTTGCATCTCCTGAGCCGCTTCGACAGCGTAAGCGCTAATTGCCTTCTGGTCTGTAAATTCTGATAAGGGCATAGTTTTCGGCAAAGCATATTTCATAACCTTGGCAAACCGTGCAATCATTACTGCCATGTCCTGACGGGCAATGTATGCCTGCAGGTCAAATTTGCCGCTGCCGCGCTGAACACAGTGCCCTTTTCCGCCGACCATTGGACAGAGCCCGCATAATAGTCGGTGGCCTTTACATCGTTAAAACTGGACGCGGTATATTTTGTTGAGTCTGCTCCGGCAACTCCGGCAAGTATCTTAGTAAAATCAGCTCTGGTGATGTTATCGTCCGGAGCATATTATACGGTATAGCTACCGTTGCTGTGCCGGTGCCGAAATCCGTTAATGTTTTGTGACGTTACTCCGAGCGAAATGGCAGCAGCTTGCCCACGGCCATGGCCATATCAGCCCTTGTGGCTTCAGCTAGGGGATCGAATCCAATGCCATCGTGGTTTGTGACCAGTCCAAGCGCCAGTGCCGATTTCACGGAATCTTGTGCCCAGGTACTGACATTGCCCAAATCAGTTGCATCTCCCTTATAGTTTGCGGCAAACTGACTATTTCCAACTCCGGTGGTCTTTTCCAGCAGTCGAATAACCAGTACCACCATTTGCTCGCGGGTAAGCTTTCCTTTGGGGTCAAATTTACCGTCGGCCCCATAAATCAATCCTGCCTGCGATACCGCTTCTATGCTCTGGGTGTACCATTGGCCTGATGCTACGTCTGCGAATGTTCCGCTGTATTCCTTGTCTTTCAGGCAGAGGAATTTGCTCAGGATAACGGCGGCTTGGGCCCGGGTCAGTGTGTCTCCCGGGTCAAAGGTGTCGTCACCGGTGCCCCTCATTATCCCCCTCACTGAAAGCGCTGAAATGTAAGGCTTGACGTAGGAATAGTCATCAGAAACATCGGCAAATTTATGATCAATTTTCATCACCGTGTACTTGCTGAAGTGGCTGGTGTTAAAGACCATGGATTGTAAGCCCGAGTCGTACCTGCCGCCGACAAAATCCCACTCTTTGGTGGTTTCGTTCTGGCGGAATACGCCTAAGGAAGATGTATTGCCGGCCTGTTCAAGCTGATCCTTGGTAAGGTGGATAGCCACGGTTACATCGGTTTTGAAGGAAGTATCAGCCTTCTCCGATTTTTCACCATCAACTAATTTTATGCCAAATTCATGGGTATCGCTCACCTTCTGCAGCGAGAAATCGCTGATTCCCGACGAAGGCAACGGGGTACTGTTATCGTATACCTTGGTGTCGGAGACCACTAACTGGCCGACTCCATTGGTGGTAACAGCATTGGTCGGTATGTTTATGATAGCCCCGCCGGTCCTAATCGCCAACTGGGTGTCGTTGGCCTTAAGGGAATCAAAGGACTTAGCATCGAAACTCACTTTGACCTCCTGGGCACTGGTCTGGGGAACGGCGTTCACGTTCACAATGCCTCCACTGCCAAACATAGACTTAGCCTCACTGGCCCGGTCGGACAAGGATTGAGAGGGTACGCTGAACTGGACAGTACCGCCTGCGTCATGGGCCTGCTCATGATTTGGTGTCACCCCACTGTTATTGGGAGCGGTAAAAGGGATAGTGCCGCTGCCGGTATAGGCTTCAGAACCGGCTGAACTAGCTGGTTGGTTCACACCCCCGGTCTGTGAGTTTGGCGGGGATATGTCTGGTCCCTGATTAGAAAGCCCACTAGTGCTGCCTGGCTGGCTGCCGCCGGGATTCTGAGTTACCGCACCTGGTCCCCCACCAGTTTGACTGTCACCGCTCTCCTGCGCGTTCACCGTGGGAAGCGTTGACTCTAATGCCAGCACATTGGTGGTAATCTGCCCCATCTGCTGCCTCAGTGCATTAAGTTCTACCCCTAAAAGTATTTTTTTGGGCAACATTTTGGGTTTGCTCCTGCATCTTCTCACCCTGCATTATCTCAAATTTTTTCGTTTGAGCATCATGAACAAGTTTAAATAAGCGCATCCGAGTCACTTGGTTGTCGGCATTCATCTGGGTATAGATCGTCTGTGCCCCTTGCTGGTTGACCTGCTGCATAACCATGTTTGCCACGACAGGATCCGATACCATCGGCCCTCCAGCCGCACTGCCGGTCATAGTACCGGTCTGGCCGCCGGGCATAGTGCCGGTCTGAGCACCGGGCATACCACCACTCGGGCCGCTTGGTGCTCCACCAGACGGGCCGCTGCTACCGCCGGATGGGCTACCGCCGCCGCCGCCGCCACCACCGCCGCCGCCGCCACCGAAGGCCTGAGCCTGGGTGGCTTTAAATACCGGAGCTATGATTGCGACGCTTACTAAAAAAGAAACCGCAGTTACCAGAGCTACTACCCCAAAAAATCTTCTCATGTTCTTACTACCCCCTTAGTAGTTATTCAAATATACCTCTGTACGCTCGGCAAGGGTCCGGTTATTGCTTCAGCATACCCTGCATTAGAACGGTCAGCATTTTAGCTGCCTCGGCGCGCGTTGCTTGATCCTCCGGGGCGAAGAAGCAGCCGGCTTCACCGGGGCAGACCTTACCCTCAATGATCTTTGCCTGTTGCATCTCCTGAGCCGCTTCAACAGCGTGAGCGCTAATTGCCGTCTGGTCTGCAAAATCTGATAAGGCGACGGTTTTCGGCAAAGCATATTTCATAACTTTGGCAAACCGCGCAATCATTACTGCCATATCCTGACGGGTAATGTATGCCTGCGGGTCAAATTTGCCGCTGCCGACGCCGAACACAATGCCCTTTTCCGCCGACCATTGGACAGAGCCCGCATAATAGTCGGTGGCCTTTACATCGTTAAAACTGGACGCGGTATATTTTGTTGAGTCTGCTCCGGCAACTCCGGCAAGTATCTTAGTAAAATCAGCCCTGGTAATGTTATCGTCCGGAGCATATTTGTTGTTACCTACACCGTTGATAATACCTCTTGCCGACAGGTAAGTGATATAGCTGGTTGCCCACCCGGACACATCGCCAAATTCCACCTTATTGTAGCCAATAGCGTACTTGGAGAAATGACCGGTCTTAAATATTGCTGTTTTAGTAGCCGGATCGTAAGCAGAACAGCTGACCATAATGAGCTTGCTTTGTGTATCAATGCAGCAAATAACAATAGCGCTTGTATCTTCGTCAGGTTTAGGGATATAGGGTATCGCTACCGTTGCTGTACCGGCGCCGAAATCCGTTACGGTTTTGCCGCCTATGGTTACAGTGAATTCATATACCGTTCTGTCGCCTATTATTGTTTTTGCTTCAATCGGAAGCTCCGCGATGCCGGCTTTTGTAATGGAAAAGGTTGCGTCGCCCATACCGGCAGCTTTGATTGCCGCGACTGCTTCCTTATTTAAACTCACAGTTGCCGCGCCCTTAACAACGATGGTTTCGGCGGTGGCCAACTGCGCCGCGGTTACCTTGGCCTTGCCTGTCGCGTCAGCTATAACAGTCACAGCTGGAGATGCCGAGGGATTAGAACTGCTACCACCACCATTGCCGCCGCCAGGCTTGATCATCTCCAAGTTTATTCCCAGCTGGGGCGGGGGCACTGGCAGCCACTCACTTCGGGTAGAATTATAGCCGGCTTTGGATAGACGCACCTGCCACCAACCTGCAGGCACATCCCAATGGTACCAGCCGTCCGCGGAAGTAGTTTGAGGGTTTATCTGGTTATAATCGGGAGCTTCTGCCCAGAGGCGGGCATTGGTTCCACTGCTGTCGTCGGCCAGCCACAACTCGGCCTGCACCCCGGCCACGGGATTTGAAAGAGTTCCCTCGTATGCGCAGCCGCTGGGATCAATCACGAACGCGGGGTTGGTTTGAGCCGGGGTGGAATGGACGTTGCCGCACATCAGGTAGAACTTTCTCGCCCAGGCGTTGTTGAAGTTGGCAAATTGTTGGGCGGACTGACGGAAATTGTCTAATTGCTGGTTGCCAACAGCGCAATTATACATACCTTGGGTAAGGGCTGCTCCGGCGATGGCTGACACGGCTAATACCTGACCCCCCGGAATAATACCAACTGACGCCCATCCCGGGATGACAGCTCCTCCAGCGGTCGTTAAAATATTATAAGCCGCATATTGCCCAGTAAAATCTTGAAGCTCCGCGCGTCTGTCCTTCATATTTTGCAGCAGCCTGTCGAAGCTCTGCTTATCTTCGTCCGAGAGCAGGTCGTAGCAAACTGTGCCGCTGCTGTTTGTTCTGAGTCTCATGGCCCAAAGGGTATCGATTTGAAGTTTCATATAGTCATTAAGCTCGTTGATGGTCATTGACGCTATCTCTATCTTAGTTATATTATTTAGAAGATTTCCCCCGCCGTACCAGGATACCTGGTTAAAATTACTAACAAAACCTGTGGTTATACCAGCTTCCGTCGTTATGGCAGTCATAGTATTTGCATGATCATCCGATTGACCACCCGATTGAGATCTGTTAACACTCGGCCAGTTTGCGCCCATACCCGTCATCTCGCTGTCCGGGATTGCGGCGTTATGTTCTGCAAAATCAGCGGGCATATCTTCGGGGGCCACCGGCTCCCAGCCGTTTTTCATGCCGTTAAATTTATAGAACCGCATGTTGTAGCTTCCGTCGGACTGCTTGGCCGGCGCTTGATAATACAGGGTTTCGCCCCAAGCTCCGGCGGATTGGCCGGTATAGGAGTAATGCTGTCCGTTCGGCGGCGGGTAATATAACGGTGTTCCCGTACTCATATCAAAATAGGCGCCCCCGTCTGACGCGGGAGTCATATTACCGGTATTTCCACGAGCGCTTTGATTTTTAAAAATGCACAGGGTGGTGGCAACATTTAATACGCTGTCTGAAGGCAGGGAGGAAATACGATCGTTGGCGATAAATTCGTTGATCTCCTCGCCGTTTACGGTCTGCTTGATATAAACGCTGCCGCCGTCTTCCGATGGCACCTTATGAAAACCTTTCTGTGTCAGTTTTTCTTCTGTAACGCCACCGGGCTTATCGGTAACGGGAGGTGAACTGACATCTACCGCGTAGGTGAACTGGCTCTGCGCTTGGTCCGCCAGTGTGATGTCGGCGGTAATGCCGCTGCCGCCGGATCTGGTGATGTTCACTTTTGCATTTTTGAGCTCTGGAGGCAGGGAGTTCAAATATTCCTCCTGCGTGGTTCCGAAATATTTATACGGATCGTTAAAATAATCGGCCGGCAATGGCAGCATTTCTATCGGGCCGGGCACGTAGTTGTTCAAGGTGAACTGTACGGATACCGGTCCTGGGTTGAATTCGTTCAGGCGCCCATTGAAGGGTCCGGTCAGCCACTGTTTTTTACCCATATCGAAGAAGGCGGGCACGATCATGGGCTGGCCGCCGGAATTGTAGGCGTCGCCGTTGGCGATAACCACCCACATTTTGTTGATTTTCAAGTCGTCACTAGTTTCCACCGTAAAACTCATGTTATCACCCCACCCGGCAACAATTCTGGCAGGCCGGTTGGTGCCTATTAATTCAACAGGTCCGAAACCCGGAGTCTGGTATAATAGTTTTGTGATATTCGGCAGCAGCGGCTGGTATACGACTTCTACCACCGATGATATCTTTTCCTCAGCTCCCGTTCCTGTTTTGGCCGTCAAATAATGGGTGGAGCCGGGCTCTGCGTTATCCAGGTTGACCTGCTTCTCAAAACTGCCGGCTTTATTAGTATTAACATTGCCCAGGCTCGTTTCACCGTCATAAATGGTGACTTCAGCCCCGGGCAGGGCAGCGCCCCGCATGAGCACGTCGGCGGTGCTGGTGGTGGACGGGCCGTAAAGGCTGATTTGCGGCGCGGCTATTTCCGCGCTTCCAATCATTTCTTCAGATTCAATTCTGCTTCCGGCTACTTGATATTTTAAACTGGCCGTGAGCTTGCCGCTGGCGTTGGCGCCTGCCTTCACTGTGAAAACAAAAGAATTTAAGTTTGTAATCCACTGTGTGTGGTAGGTTTCAATGCTGAGCCGTTTCCCGGCGGCATCATATTGACAGCCGATTTCGTAACTCCTTTCTTGTGTGTTGTACACCCCGCAATCATCAGTAAAGTCCACTCCGTCAGGCAGTTCGACGATGATTCGCGAAGTGTTTACTTCGTATCCTGATTTCAGCTTATATTTCACCACAAAAGGGGTGAGCGGCGAGTTGTAAGCGGGCTTGGCGTAGATGGTGGTGCCGTCGCTGTCCAAAACCGTTCTTTTTTGGCTTATGGGCGCCGATACAGTTAAGGCGGAAATGGTGCCGTCGGCAACGGTTATGGAGTATTTATTGTAGTCCACTCCTTCAACCAGGTCTAAATCGGTCAGATAATTAAGCGACCTGGGCAGGAACGCGCTTATATCCTTGTTCATGACCACCAGATCATAGTTACCGTTTTCCAGTTCCCAGGGGTTCTTGCCGTAAATGAAAGCCTGGCCGGGAGCCAGTTCGAATTTCACATCCTCCCAATTTGCCCCCAATATTCTGCCGACAACATTTCCGGTCTGACCGGCGGGAGGATTCTCATCAGCAATAATGACGGCGAAACCTTTTTCGATCTCCACAAACTCCACCTTGTTTTCAGCATCATAGTCGGCGCTGATGGTCAAAGGCAGAGTCTTTTTTACCGTTAAGTTGTTTATAAGTTGCAGTACCACGTCCACGGTATCACCGCGGGATATGCCTCTGCCTTTTTTAAAGTAACAGGTTGAACCGCTTACCTTGTCAGGATAAAATTCGGTGTTTCCTTTTTTGAAGTAAGGACTATTATATGGGCCGTAGTAATTATCAGGGGTGACCGGGCTGCCCGGACCTGTCCGGGTGGCCGTACTATAGCCGTAGGTGATATTCGCTTTGAATTCATAATGCTCAAGCCGGATGTCACCCATATCGTAAGTATCGCTGGATAAGTCAGTGGGGTAATAATACTCGCAGTCATCAACATAATCTTCTTTGTTGATGGTAAGGTTTCCGCTTCCGCCCGTCGTAACCACGGCTTCGTATTTACCGTCAGCGGCCGAGTAAAGCGAGGGGTAGATTTGTCCTTGGCTGTCCCGGATATCTATCCTGGCAGCGGAAACAGGCTGTCCGGTATCTTGATCAATGAGTTTACCTGTTATTTTGCAGTTGTTATGATAAGTAACAGTCACGTTTGATTCCGCGGTCATATAAGGATTGTCGGCGAGTCTCACTTCAATCGTCCGGGTAAAGCTTCCCTCGCGCACATCGCTGTCTTTGATTTTTTTGATTTCATAAGTTCCCGTGCCACCTGTTAGAACAAGATAGTCATAGGCGCCGCTGCCTCCTATGCCGTTCAGGGATGTCGCCGGGGCGTTCTTTACCCGAATTTTAACCTGCTTGTCCAAATTGAGAAGATTTCCCGCGCCGTCGGTGAGGCTGACGGTGGCGGTAAGGGGTCCGTCCAGCAACTGGCCGTTGGGGTCAATGCTGACGGAGGTTTTGGATAAGACTAAACTCAACGCGGAATCGGTAAAACTTAATGACGGAGCGTTTACCTGGCCGGCATTTTCAACAGTGGCCAGTTTGACAACGGGTGTGGTGGTGCAGGCAGCGCTCTGTTCGCTGGTGGGATTGACTACGTTGGATATTCTTAGGGCAATCCCCGTCGCCAGTATGGTGACCGGTACGGTATTACAAAAAGAGATTTCCAGAGAGTCGGGCTTGCCGTCCGCTGTGTATATGCATTTTGATGAAAGTTCCAGGCCGGTGACGGTGTCCGTGACGCAGGTCACCCCGCTCACGGCGTGGAACATGGCCCCGGCAGCCTGCAGGGTCAGCTTGTCCCCCGCTTTGACCGCGATAGCTTTAGAAGGTTTTAAGTTAAGGGTCCAGTCGGCAACGGCGTTTTTGCCGTATACAGTTGACGTCACGGTTGTGCCGGCCAGGCTAATAGCGGTAGACTCGCCGCCCCCTTCCATTGGAAGCTGGAAACTCATGCTCGCGGTAACCGGATTTCCGGAAGAATCGGTTGATTTGCAGCCGATGTAACACCAGTCGGCAGATGTAACGGATGCGGACAACGTCGCCGCGGGGATACCCGGTGTTCCGAACGAGGCTCCGCTGCCGGCGTCGAAAAGATCCCCGGTCAGCGTTCCGGCCTTAAAAGCGCAAACGGTTTCATTTCCGTCCTTGCTGGTCGCCTCTATTGTCAGCGTTGCCGGATTTCCCGCGGATGGAGTGGTAAATGCGGATTGAACGGTGACAGTATAAGAGAAATGGTCAGTTTCATCCTGAAATGAAACCCATGTATCACCTTCGGTGATCACCGGATCGGCCGAAGCAAGTTTAGGTGATAAGCCAATAACCAGAACAACTATAAAAATAATGGCTATGAGCCTTGACAAAACAGAATTCTTAAAGCACATAACAATACCTCCGAAACTCAATAATGATTTGCAAACCAAATTATTTCTGAAATATATAATAAAATAACAAACAATAGATTGATAACTAAATTAACCAATAAAAAAGGAGGTCACATCCTCCTGCTTGTTGAATTGTTAATCCGTGATGTGTGTATCACCTCACAATTACTGATTAGCCAATAGCGCAAAGTTTATCTAAAATTTTCATAAACAAGAAACTTATACCCTGAATTTGTATTTTTGTATATTGTATGAACGTACAATATCTTATTGAAAAAGCCATTTATGCAAAAAAATATTCCCAGTCTAATGGTTTTTTGTTGATTTTGTATTGAGATGGTGTATATGGGTTCTTCGATAAATAACCTGCGGTGTAAATACTTACTTGCCATTATTCCATATTTTCTTTGGTATCAGTCCATGAAGCCATTTTTCGGCTATTTGGCCAAAACGGCAAACTGGAATCCGATGGTTGCAGCTCTGCTCTTTAGTCTTACGTTAGTCTTCGGATTCGTGGCATGGGCACTCTATTTCAACCACAATGCTGAAAAACCGGTCAAAATTCCTATTATAACATTAGCGTTTACCGCGGCTGCGCTTACCGCCTTGTTAACATCTTTTCCTGGTGTGTCGTCCATTATCTTTATGTATGGTGCGGCGCTATGCTCAGCCGCGATTCCCGTTCGCGCTTTTATCTTTATGTATAATAGTTTGCCTAAGAGAGAATTCGGCTTGCTAACATGTATTGCGCTAGCATTGCCTACTGCGGTTTTGTTCATAACACTGGAATTCGTATCCACCGGACTGCCCATGCTTATCTCAAAACCGGGTATGTATTTTGTGATAAAGTGGATGGCCTCCATTGCCGTCTTTGCGGGCGGTATAATGACTATCACGTTGCCGGTGGATAAGACGGACATTAATAACAATACCATGAACACAAATGGCGCAAAACAGGCTGGAATCTTCGCGCTAGCTGTGCTGATTTGCTTGTTATTCTCCTTCGTAACAGCGGTTCAGGATAATATGGCTACAGAAATTGTTGATAAGAGCGGACATGTTTATGAGGAACTTTTTCTTGTTGCCGTTTTCGTCGCTGCCGGTATGCTTTGCGACCTTGAAGGCTGGCATATAACCATGTATGCCAGTGTTGCGTTTATTATTGCATCGCTTTTGGACATTCTCTTCACCTTCAATACACCTGGTGTTGCCCTTTCAAACGCGGGATCAGCCGCTTTTGACGCCGCGTTTTTGTTTATGTTTATGGATATTTCCGTACGTTTTAAGAACACTGCGTTTATTCTTCCTCTTGGCTTTGCTCTTCCCGGTCTGGTTACATATACTACCTTTCTTCTAAACATCTTAACCGGCAAAAGAAACGACTTGCCGATGCTTGTAATGATCTCTGTCTTGGCCGCCGCATTATTGCCGCTAATCCTTCTGTTATTAAAAAACCTGTCCTCGCTCGACATTCAGAGCACAAATGAAAGAGTACTCGTAGATAACGGTACAGCCGAAGCAAGCATGTTTTTGCAAGGTGAAGCAACCAATATTGAGCTAAGAACCATTTCGTCAATAAAGGAATTTACTGAACGATATGCGCTTACACCGAGAGAGGCAGAAGTTTTGAAGCTCACTCTGGAAGGACAAAGCGCTGAAGAAATGGCGCAAAACCTTTGTATCACCCAGAGGACGGTAAGGGCGCATATTGGTAATGTTCTTAGGAAAATCGGCGTAAAAAACAGGTTGCAGCTAATCTCAACGCTGCTTTCAGATAACAAAAAACAATAACATGGACATTGCAGCCAGCGAGCTTGAGGTTTCTTCGCCTATCGAGTTGTTGTATAATGACTAACATGAACGCGATTTTAGAAGGGGAGAAGGAATTATATGGCGGAAAAGATTCAGATGAAAGTTCCATTAGTTGAGATGGATGGCGACGAAATGACCAGGATTATCTGGCAGTATATCAAAGACATTTTATTGACACCTTACATAGATTTAAAAACTGTGTATTATGACCTGGGACTTAAGAAGAGGGACGAAACAGACGACCGGATTACTGTGGAAGCCGCTGAAGCTACCAAAAATTACGGTGTGGCGGTCAAATGCGCCACCATTACGCCCAATGCCCAGCGGGTTAAGGAATATAACCTGAAGCAGATGTGGAAAAGCCCTAATGGGACCATCCGGGCAATTCTGGACGGGACGGTTTTTCGTACTCCGATAATTGTTAAGAATATCAAACCTTTTGTAAAGACATGGGAGAAACCGATCACCGTTGCCAGGCACGCATACGGTGATGTTTACAAAGGGGTGGAAATGAAAATTGAAACAAAAGGAAAGGCGGAGATTGTTGTTACGGATGAAGGCGGACATGTATCAAGGGAGCTCATCCATGATTTTGCCGGCCCCGGTATTGTCATGGCCATGCACAACCTGGATAAGTCCGTTGAGAGTTTTGCCAGGGCTTGCTTCAACTTCGCGCTGGACCAAAAACAAGACTTGTGGTTTGCCACAAAGGACACTATCTCTAAAAAATACGACCATAATTTTAAAGATATTTTTCAAGACATTTATGAAAGAGAGTATCACCAAAAGTTTTCTGCGGCGGGTATCGAATATTTCTACACATTAATTGATGACGCCGTGGCCAGGGTGGTGCGAAGTTCCGGCGGCTTTATCTGGGCTTGTAAAAACTATGACGGTGATGTAATGTCGGACATGGTGGCCACCGCCTTCGGCAGCCTGGCCATGATGACATCGGTTTTGGTGTCGCCCGATGGCTATTACGAGTTCGAGGCGGCCCACGGGACGGTGACAAGGCATTATTATCAGTATCTTAAGGGTGAAGAGACGTCTACCAACCCGGTGGCCACTTTATTTGCCTGGACGGGGGCGCTGAGAAAAAGAGGAGAACTGGACGGCACCAGCGATTTAGTACGATTTGCTGGTGAACTGGAACAGGCGACTATAAAAACCATAGAAGAAGGAATATTGACAAAAGATTTGGCTTTGCTGGCAGAAGGAGAAAAGAAATTAGTTAATGCTAGGAAATTTCTGGAGGAAGTCAATGCCCGCTTAAGGTGAGTTAATATAGCAAAGTAAGCACTATACCAATGGCGCTTATTTATTTTACTTAAGCACCGGGAAACTTACAAGCAAATAGAGAGAACCTAAAATAAATCCCGTATCACTGCCAAAGTGGTACGGGATTAGATAGTATGAAGAGAAATATGCCATCGTTAAGCGCGGGTAATTTGTGGTACGATCTCGGTGGCCAGTTGGTCGGGCGGAGTGTTTCTGGGGTCGTTGCGGTAAACCTCTGATTGGGTAGACAGCCCGGTAGCCGTTTTTATTTACCTACTCAAATAAAGCTTCGTATGCTCTTTCTAGTGTGTTGTAAGGGCCTATATGCATTACCGTGGCTGCTTTACCGGCGGGCAGTTTATTATTCACCAGGGTTTTGTCGTTTACGGGCCATGCGACTTCAAGATCCACCTCGGCTATATTGAACTCTTCGTCGCAATAAAGAACTACCGGCGGTCCGGCGCATATTGCCTCCCTTGAGGTTATCTCGTTAAGCACTGAAAGCATAAACACGGGTAATTCTTGATAGATTGATGTCAGCTTTTTTCTTTGTGAATGCACGGGAATTTCAGGCAAATCCTTTATTTGAATATTATAGTTTTTAGTATCAGGCACATATACCACCTCCATTGTGTTTTGCAGCAAGGCCAGTTTTTCAAGCCTGCTTTTGTAGAGGTCCAGCTGGTTTTGCAAAAACTTTTTGTGATCCTGCAGCAGGGTAGTTGCATCTTCCGGGCTTGTTAAAGGGTCTGTCAAGATGCTGATCGTTTTAAGTGGGATGCCCAGTTCTTTAAATTGAATAATTTTTTCTAAATGGGTGATCTGATCCCTTGTGTAGTAACGGTACTGGGTTGCCTGATCCACTTTGACCGGTCTGAGTAGACCTATTTTTTCATAGTGGCGCAAGGCCTTCGTGGTAATCCTGCAGATCCTTGAAAACTGGCCGATAGTATACATTTAAAAACTCCTTTGCACCGGTGCAGTTTCAGTTTAAAGTTTGCCCTAGGGGCAATGTCATACTTTATCTAAAAATTATTAATCTTGTTCCGTTAGTTGGGGAACTTTAGGGCCTTCATTAACTGTATTTCTTCATTATAGGAGACCATGCGTCAACGGCTTTAACAGATGATTAACAATATCTTCATAAGGGAGGTCAGCCTCAGATAATAGTTTTTTATTATACGCTGAAATACAGCAGACCGCGGAAACAGCAAATAGTAAAATATGACAGCGAAGTGTTTTCTACATTTAGAGATAAAGCACTGTTTCTGATAGGTGGATTTGATAGACTAGTATATCATCCACAAGTAATAAAAATGTTTAATGATTATAGTTTAAATTATAAAATCGTAAAGAATGCCGGGCATGCCATAAACCATGAACAGTCAGAGTTAATCAACAAAGAAATCATTGATTATCTTTCACCCCGCATTTAAAAAAAGGGGCAAGGAATGCGGAAAATTTAACAAAATGAACTTTGAGAATGCCGCCGGCTGAACAGCTTAGTGGCTTTTTTTATGCTCGTGTCCCATGGGGCCATCGTGTCCTGGGAGTACGGCATTCCGGTGTTTGGGTAAACATTCAATCAATCACCGTCGACGGCGACGAAGGGGAGGTTTATTTGCAGTGGCGCTTATGAAGAGAGTGGCTTTAACTTTCCGCAACCTTCCTGATTTCCGGCTTAATTAGGTAAGGGATTGCTTTTATTATTGTTGAAGGTGTTATTTTAATTTTAATAATTTTTGCCTTCCGGAACGTTAACAAATATACCACCCTTTCGGAAACTTTGATTGCCTTGAAACATCAAATTTTTGAACATCTTACTTGCATAAAAAAACTACC
>MVQK01000018.1 GCA_002067515.1 Pelotomaculum sp. PtaB.Bin013
TACATATCTTATTTTTGATGAAGATGGTTTAGAAAATGGAAGCTTTGTTCTTCTGGCATATTTTACGATTGCCATTCAGACTTTAAAAATTCCGAATGGTACGGCAGCGTCTCAGATAAGAAAACTAGATGGTCTGTATGCCAAAAAGGGATCCGAAGCACTAACGGAAATTCCATCATATCTTATTGGTCAACTAGGCAAGAATGATGAGTATGCAGATAAAATAGCTGGTGATGAATTGTTAGAATATGCCCTTTCGGTGATCGGTAAAGCACAGGGAATTGTCGGAGGGAGGGTGGCTTTTATCGAATGCCAGGACAAGCCCCAATTGATAAACTTCTATACCAGAAATGGGTTTAAATACTTCAGAAAAGACCCGGATGATGGTTTAGTTCAAATGGTAAGGTTATTAGATAAATAGAAAATATTAAATTTAATTCTCGGGTGACATCGGGGATTTTTTAGAAGGTGTGGCAATGGGTAAAGCAGGAGCTAAGTCTGCCGAAGTGAAAGAGCTTTTGATGAAGGATGAAGGATTCAAAACGGAATACGAAAAGCTGAAACCGCGCTATGATATGATTTCGCAAATCATTGAAGCGCGAGCCAGCCAAAATATTACCCGGGAAGAATTGGCGCTTCGGGTTGGGACCCAGAAATCCAATATCAGCCGCCTGGAAAGCGGAACGTACGATCCATCCCTGGACTTTTTGTCTAAGGTTGCCCGCTCCCTTGGAAAGAGGTACAGGTTACGTTGAAATAAAAAATGTGAGAAGTTATAAAGAAGTGCATGATATCACAAACACAGATGGCAACAATTAAGGCACTGAGAGATCAGCGCCTTTTTTATAATGCTGAAACGAATAAATGCGCTTTGCCGCTGCTTTATTCGTTGATTCGAGTAAAGAAGTATAATATGATTAGATTGTCATTATAAGGAATATAAGATTAAAACTTTAGGTGAGTATTCTCCAGGGGGTAAGAGAATAAATGTCTGAAATAGGTAAAAGGGGTAGTTCTCGACGAAAAGGTGACGAATACCAAGACCTTACTGCCCTGCGGTTAGCCTTGGAAGCCTATATTAACCGGACACCTTTCGAGATGTATCTGGAGTACGAAAAATCTGGCAACCTTGATGACATCGTCCTCTTCCAGGGATCTAATATCTTTGCTTATCAGGTTAAGTATGCTGTCAACCCACTAGAGAACTACGAGACGATTGACTTCCTAAATCCGGAAAGCCCGGTCTATATCAAAAAATTTGCCGCTGGCTGGAATATTATGAAAAAGCGGTTTCCTGATCATAGACTTTCTGTATGCTTATGTTCAAACAGGGGCTTGGATAATGACCTCCTTGATCTCATTCATCCGGAAGGAACATTTACACGTGAATTTATCGAAGACCGCCGTCGTGGCGATGCAAAAAAACTTCGATCAGATATAGCCTTGGCTTCAGACCTTAAATCAGACTTATTTGCAGCATTCTTAGCAGACTTTAAATTTGTACTACGGCAACCAACTCTGTTAGAGTTAGAACAATATATTCGATCGGTTCTCCTTGACAAGGAATTGGGACTGTCAGATGGTACGGTCTTTTTTGATCTTAAAGAAGCTATTAAAAATAATGCGATTTTTTCGCGTGACGCAATTACTACCCAATCAATTGACAGCTTATTAGAGCGAGTCCAGAGTAAGTTGCTTATTCCTCAGGTATTCCCTGTCAACCAAGACCATTTCGTAGAACAAGAATCCCTTTCCAAGCAGCTAAACGAATTATTACCGCGGATTAATAAAGGATACCTGATTGTTACCGGTCTACCTGGTAGCGGAAAATCCACATCACTCACTATGTATTTCGATGAGCTTATTAGTTCTATGTATGAAGTTTTCAGATACTACTGTTTCGTCGGGGTCAATGATAACGCGCAGAGAATGCGTGTCCAGGCAGAAAGCCTCCGTGCCAACCTTCTGAGTGAGTTCCAACGGAGATATCCGGATGTTCTAAAAAGACGTTTTGATTATAGCGAACGTAATTTCCTTGAATGCTTAACGAAGCTGGCTAAATTTTTTGTAGACCATGGACGCCGATTCGTTATTTTCCTTGATGGATTAGACCATGCTGAGCGGCTTGAACCGGAAATAAGAGAAACGGTAATATCGGCTTTACCGGCGGATGTTCCCGAGGGAGTTACTATTGTTGTTGGTACGCAAGAATTGCATAAGTGGCCATATTTCCTTAAGCATGCTAGAGAGTGTCCCAATAGCCATATCAATATGCCATTATTCTCAGAAACTGAGACTCAAGATTACCTGGAGAATAAACGCGGTATTTCAGGCCTGACACATACTGACATCGTAGAAATATATAAACGCTCCGAAGGCTTACCTCTATATTTGCGGTATGCTGCTGAAATTCTCTTATCAAGTGAGTCGTTAAAGGAGGCCATAGATTCTCTGGCTCCAGCCTCGGGTGGGGATATTCGCAATTATTATGGACTTCTCTGGGAGGAGTTTGAACGAGTAGGTATGGGACAGGCTAAGCATCTATGTTTGGCTATGGCTTGTATGCGCTTTACTGTGCACAGGGATGAACTTTACAAAATTGCGGACCTTGATCGGCCAACTTTTGAAAATGCCTACAAGTGCGTTCAACATCTGCTACGTGATTCTGACGGGAGATTGACAGTATTTCACAATAGTTACCGTGAATTTGTAATTAGTCAGGTACCAGAAGACTGGATTTGCGAGTTAAGAAGAGATATCTGCACTTTCCTAAAGGATAACAGGGATTCTTCACGTTGGTTTGGTCACGTTTTCAGATATTGCTATGACGTTGAAGATTATACATATGTTCTTAATGAAGTAAACGAAGATTTTGTAGATCGTGCATTGCTTCACTGCCGTCCATCTGCGGAAATTATGGATGCGATACACTGGGCCGTAGAATCAGCATTCAATCAACAAGATATCGTACAACTCAGTCGCCTTGGGGCATTGAAGTTTAGAACCGGTGAACGTCTTGAAAACAATCTAAATCGATCTCTGCTCGGAGATGCACTTCTTGCGCTGGGACGGGAACAAGATGTAATTACATTTGCATATTCTTCAGAAGCGAATCACTTGCTGGTGGAGAGCCGTACCTCTCTTGCGGTCATGTATAGGTTGGCTGAAGCAGGGAAATTTGAGCTTGGGCAACAGCTTTTTGATGTTTTTACTAATGAATTTCGAGGGATTCATTCTGATAGTGCAGATGACGAACGGGCACAAGTCTTAGGTATAGCACGATGTTTAGCTATTTATAGGGAGAAGCAGGCACGTCCGCTACAATGGTTAGCTCAATTCAATTTCTCTCCTGGGATTCTAGAGCAAAAGGACTTATATGCCCCAGGTTACAGCCCACAATTAGATGCCTACATCGACACGCTTGTAAAATTTGGTTTTTTAGATAAGTGGAATCAACTCAAACGAGTGAAAAGATTATTCCCAAGCAAATTGGTACGATATCTATTGATCCGTGCATTTGCTAAACATAATCTTATAGATGAGTTGCGGACTGCCGTGTCTGAGTACTGGGAGCAGGAGCGGCCTTCTGGCAATGTTGAGCTTGCTTTCTATGCTGCCAAAGCAGGTATGCTGATTTCTGAGGTGACTGCCATTGCAGGCGCTATCGAGGCGCCAAAGACGGTTCCTTCAGACTATATTCCACCAAGTGATCCGATGTTTCGGCACTATGTGTATGCTTTTATAGTTGTTGCTTATGAGGGTAATGAGGAGGCTTATGCAAACCTCTTTGCTGCTGTCGGCTCAGCTCGAACACTTTGGAATGCAGCGCTTAGACATTTGCTCGTAGCCTGCCGCTGCATCGGACAGTCGCTAAGAGGTACTGAACATGATTGGTATGAAGAAGCGCGGCAAAGTATAAATATACTAGTCCAGGCAGAAAAGGGTGATGGCGAAAGAATCGCTGAGTCAATTGATCTAATCCGAGAAGTGCTGCAATTGTCTATAGGTCTCTTATCTGAACAAGTACAGAATTATTTCCCAGGACGTTTGAGCGAATGGATTATGTGCCTGGGTTCCCTACGCGATTCTATGCTGTGGAACACACATTATGGAATAGGGGAATCCCGTCAAGATTATAATTTTGAACTTCGGTTATGGGAAACCCTTGCGAAGATTCCGAAAGTGTGTACCTTGCTGGTACCAATATTGAAAAGCTGTGCCAAAACATATGAGAAATCCACCTTGCTTAAAGGAGGTTCCCGTTCAGAACACTTCATTTGGCTTTCTGCTATTATGGGTAAATGCGGCATGCGTGACGATGCCGATAAGTGGCTGCGCTATGGCATACGATCATCGCAAATATACGGGTACCACAAGGATGTAACTCTTTTACATTTGATCGACGTTCTTAATCTTGTCAATCAACATCAGCCTGAATTGGCACTTGAACGGTGTGCCCGAGTACTATCTATGGTGGAGTGGATGCCGCATCTTACGGACGGCAGGGAGACCAAGTGGTTTCCCCAGAAAGCTTATGAGGCTGTTCTAAAGATTAATCGGCGGGCAGCGTTCGATTTGCTGACTCACTTCTCCCGGTCTATAGCAAGATGGAAGATGCAGGATTGCCTTGAAGATTATATTCTTAGTTTGAAGGAAGGCGATCCCGAATACCTTTGGGGTCTCACAGAACTCTTTACCAATAACTTTAGCGAAGATGGCAGGCATAGTAAACAGGTTATGGAAACCAGGCGGCATATCGTTGATTTGGCGCGCGTATCCTGTCCAGAAGAAATATACCATGAATTCGAGTGCCGCTTTCGACGCTTCATACTAACAGAGATCACACCTAGGCACTGGCCAGAAGACCTGAAGAAAGAGTTCGGCATCTCTTGTAGCACAAACGTTAAGAATGACAATGCTGACTCATGGGTTAAGCCGCCATCAGAGTTCAAGCTGGATGGTGAGAGCATCAGCATTGAATGCGTAGCCGATAAATGCAGGGTATCATTTGAAGGCTTTTTAAAGACAATTGCTAAACTCAAGAACGAGAATGATCATTTCTACGAGCGGGATCTAATAACTAACTCATTAAGATATCACATAGAGACTGCTAAGATATTAGGCGACCTTACCCCGATCAAGGAATATGCTGAGTCTGAAGGACGTTGGCAGGATGCAGGTGTTTTTGAACAATTGGCAGAACGTTTTGCGGAATTCGGAGATCATGCAAACGCCATATCGTGCTTTGGAATGGCTTATGCTTGCCATGGAAGCTGGTCCCGTTGGCGAGATAACAGAAAATTTCTGGCGGCAGTAGCGGAAAGGGACAGACAAACTGCTAAGAAGTTTGTCCTAAAGGAATGCTATGAATCAACATGCGGTTCCGGTGGCGGCTATGATACACCGCCGATTGCTGCTTCTGGGCTGGATGTGCTGGATGAACCTCAAATGCTTGAGGATGTATTCAATGACTTCCTGACGCATTGTGAAAGCATGTTTGCGCAATTGCCTAAGAATGATAACTATACATGGCTGAAGGGGTACAAGGAACCGTCCGCTGATGCCAAGCAGCTCATTCTAAATTTTGTTGTGGACGAGTTATCAACTCCTGAGATTGATCATGGCGAGAGACTGATCAAGGCAGTAGCCAGTTTGGCTGTTGCCAGACATAGTGATTCGCTGCCTTTGCTTATTACTAGGATGGAATCAGCTTCTGGAAGGATTTTGCATCGATTATTAACGGTATTTTATTGTCTTGCTGTCCGTTGCCCTCAGCTCTTAGTACCCTATCAGCAGACATTTGCTAAAATGCTTGATCGGGAAGACTTTTTCTGCCGTCTAACCGTTCTACATATTCTTCGCTGTGTGGATGAAGTTTCTCCTCTTGAAACTTCCGTTGACAGTCCCGTCAAGCGCGTTTACAGGAATTACTCGGCGGCAATACACTATTCGTCATATATACTTTCGTCACGTCCCACTTCAGAATTTAAACATTTTCTACGACAGAAAACGCTGTTTAATTTCTCTAAGAAGATTGAGCTGATGGAGAAAATTCTTAAACTACCTCCAGGGACACTTGTGGCTGCTATTGAAGAACGACTAGCTACCAAAAAATGGTTTATGGATGAAGAAAAGAAGCGTGTCAAAGATGACTGGCATTATCATGTTCATCCACAAGGTTGGCCTGTAGTGTGGATCACAACCGAATTTCAGGAACTTGCTACAGAAACCCTTTGGAGTATACTCGATGAAGCGGCTACAAAACTAAAGTTGAGTGAAGAACAGATCAACTGGCTCTGGCACATAATCCAACCCGTCGATCCGGAATATGTTTTGCGTGGTATGCTTCCTCGCCCTCTAGATATCGAGCAACTTGCTGTCCAAGACAAAAATGCCTGGTTCAGCGAGCTTGAGGGACTTAAATCTCTGGAAATCGGTAATACAAGAAGCCAAAGTGAGGCTGAGGAATGGATAACTGTATTTGAAAAGCGGAGGATGGCTCAGGAGGAAACATACAGTGTGCCATACAGACAAGAGATTTTTTTAGAAGGATTTTTGATCCCGCAACAGGTGTATGGCAGATCCCATAGGTTGGAAGAGCTTGAACTGTGGACCGAGCGAATCTTCCCCGATCCTTCAATGGCTGTAACCTTTAAACAGGCACAGATAGAACTATCTAGCAGGGAACGCAGGGTCTTGAATGATCCCGACGATTGTATTCCTCTTATTGCTAAGCACGAGAATCCATCGACTTTTTTGGGATATAAAAATGTATGTACTCTTGCATCTTTCTTGATAAAGGAATTCAAGCTGTCATTTGAAGGTTTTAATCTTATCAGAAATGGCGAAGTTATTGCCAAATATGAAGCATGGCAGGAGGGCTACCAGGATGAATGTTATACACGGGAAAAATTATCACTTGGCTGTAGACTTCTAGTGCACCGAGACTTATTAATTGAGATTTGTCAAAGGTATCGTAAATTGCTATGTATTTGTATTGATGAACATCGGGGATATTACGATTCTATACACCATATTGAGCCTAATGAAAGTCGGCATTCAAGACGTTATGTACTTCATCATTTGAACTAGTGATTATAGCGTCAGTAGTGGCCAGCATTCAAATTATTATGTTTGTAAATACTTTAAAAAAATATAAGCAATATAACATCCAGATATTGATTTTTTAAGCGTTAGGTTTTAATAATATTTAAAATGCTTCAATACGCCAGGACCTGTCGTTAAAAAGGAGGAGAATCATTATGAGATTATTTCATTATACTTCTGAAGAAGGATTTCAAGGTATTGTCTTGAACAAGACTTTGCGCTTAACGCAAAGTACTCAATCAAATGATAAAAAAGACACTATTCATATTCATAGTCTCATTAATGAAAATATTGAGGATTTTTATATAAACGAAGATAAAAGAACAAAAAGTGATTGAAGCTATATTACGGATATTTAATAATTTTGAGAAAGAACGTTTTGTCGTTGGTGATGGTGAAAAATCAGAAAAAGCTTTTGTTACATGTTTTACAACAAAAGCCGATAACAGATTACTCTGGACTCCCTATGCTAATGATGAGGGTTATTGCTTAGGTATTAATTTTGAAAATTTTGAACGATATATTAAAGATTCACATACTCAAGCAGAGATTTTTAAGATAGCAAATAAATATTATATGACCGGAATTGTATATAGCAAAGAAAATCAAAAATCTCTTATAAAAGATTTAATTCGATCCGAATATGATAGGTTCTCCCATTTGCCGGATAATGTATTATCAGAGAATATACCGACTTTGATATTTCCTTATCAATTTGTATTTACGGATGAGGAAAACAATGTAATTTATAAAGGTGAAAAAAGAGCAATCCAACTCCGTTTTAAACAAAAATTCGAATTTATGACAAAAAGTATTATAGAACAATTACTTTTTATTTCACCTATTCTTAAAAATGATTATTGGGAAGATGAAGGAGAAATAAGGTTGGTTTTTTATCGTCCTGTTGTTTCAAATAAATTACCTAGTGTACATATTGATGATAAAAAGAGGAATTACATAAATTTTGAGCTATCACCAGAAATCTTTGATGAGGTAATAATTGGACCCCAAAATATGAAAACATTGGAAGAAGTTCAAAAAGACTTGGTTAATGCAGGATATGATATTAGCAAAATAAAGGTCCGTTATTCAAAAGGAAAAGATGTGGTAAGAGATAGAGGGATTTAATTTATATTTCGTGAAAGAAGCTTCGGCTTTTCCGCCTTGACTCTTCTGCCTTACTAAACTATACACATCAGATATTACTTGTTTGACGATAGGGCCAGCCTAATACCCTACGTATAAATTACTCTTTCAAAATCATCTAGGCACTGAGAAATCAGCGCCTTTTTCTTTTGCCCAAAATAATAGACGAGCAGATGGACAAATTTTTCTTTTTCGGCCAGTTGTATTTGAGGACAATTGTAACCCACACCCAACACAAGACCGTTGTCTTGTGTTGCAGCAAGCACTGAATTTGGATAGCCAAATTCACTTTTGTTAAGGGGAAACCCCTTAATATCCCCTCCGGTAGTTGATTTTTCTTAAAAGAAAAATTAGAATAATCGGGTTGAGGTGATAGGTTGAAAGACTTCATTTTTGAGCCAGAAGCAAAAAGAGCACAACAAAAAAAGCCCCCAAAATAGCGACCTTTAAAAAGGATATTAAAACAGATAATTATGTGCCAACCGGAAGAATGATTTGGGCACCTAAACTTTCAAGCAGGAAGATAGCCTGTTCAGGAGTAAACTTTGGCAATGGCTTTGGCCTTGAAGCAGTTTCAATCCGATACAGGTTATAGTCGAAGGGTTTATTTTTAGAGAGCATGTGGTAGATACAATTTAACAGCATATGGGCAATCGCAATGATTGCTTTCTTGTGGCCCCGGCGTTTTCTGAGCTGCTCATACCTCACCCGAAAATAAGGGCAATCCTTGCTTTTGATAGCAGCATTAGCACATTGAACCAGCAGTGGCTTGATATACACACCTGCACGACTTACGCGCACAGACTTCTTTTTTCCGGCACTTTCATTATTCTGAGGTGTTAAGCCAGCCCAGGAACAAAGGTGGCGGGAGGACTTAAATACCGCCATATCCACTCCAATTTCGCCGATAATGGCAATGGCAGTGTAGATATCTTTAATACCTGGAAGGGTCAAAATTAAAGAGATTTGTTCCTGATAAGGTTCAATTAATTTCAGTACTGCCGACTCGATTTCTAGCTTAAGTTTGTCAATACTTTGCAGATGCGAAAGACAAACTGCCATTTTTTCAGCCTGAGGTTTGGTGAGGTTTCCGTTAATAGATTTAGCAATATCCTCGGCATTCTTCTTCATACTGCTATGAAGCATCGGGACAACATCGAAATCCGTGTCCTCCGGATTTTTAAGAATACGGTTGATGATACGCATAGAGCTTTTGCCGAAGGTGTCGGATACCACGCTGGAGAGCATAATGTTAGAAACAGTTAGAGAGTTTTGAATGCGGTTTTTCTCACTGGATTTAAAATTGGTTAGCTTAACACGATAGCGCATCAAATCTCGGATTTGACGGATGATCAGCGGAGGAATGAAGCTGTTAGGTACGAGACCATGTTTGTGCAAGTCGCAAATCCAAACGGAATCCTTTTTGTCGGTCTTCTTGCCCTGAATACCTTTGACATACTTGGGATTGGCAACAACAACGTTGCATTTGGTTTCAAGAATGTTAAAGACCGGGATCCAGTATTTGCCGGTCGATTCCATGCAAACTTCTCGGCAGCTATGCTGTGCGAGCCACTTACGCAAAGCCAGTAAATCAACAGTAAATGTAGAAAACTTTTTTGTTTGGTACTCTGTGGTTCCTGCATCATTGGTGATACCAATAGTTGCCACGACGAACTTCTTGTGAACGTCAATGCCGCAGCAGATCTTGTGAATAATTTTTAGCATACACACTTCCCCTCATTCGATATGAAATGGATAAGCAGACATTGACTGTCTGCCCTACCGGTAAACGGGAAGTTGTTACCTCAAGAATTAGGTTCCGTGATCTAAGTCACACTTATTTGTACTTGAAACGGCAGACGGCACATCTTAAAATACGGACGGTCAATAGCCGTCACACTCACCTCCCCGTGCTCTGTAGTGTATCTGCTTATCCAACAAAATAATACCACAGAGCTAAAACGGAATTCCACTTTCATTCAATTTTGTGCCTTGAGCACAGCGAAAGGAATGACACTTAAAATGAATTTTAATATAACGCAATGGCTGGATGACTTGACAGGTCGCTTAAAAAAGCTTTTGGAGACAGGATTCTATATATTGGACATACTGGCAGCTATGCCAGAGGGGAAGCAACCGAAAGCAGCGATATTGATGTAAATATTATTCTGGATATGCTAACTATGGAGGATTTGAAGATGTATCGCGGGATCATAAAGAGCATGCCCTTCAGCGAAAAAGCCTGTGGCTTTATCTGCGGAAGAGAAGAAATCAAAGCTTGGCCAGCGCATGATCTTTTTCAGTTTGTACAGGGCTGTAAAATACTATATGGAAGTTTGAATGGAATAATTCAGGAGCCGTCAGAAGCTGACATCAGGGATAATATCCGCAACGCTGTATCCGGAATCTATCACGAGGTTTGCCATCGGTATATTTTTTGCAATGGAATTTCCAACGAAGCAGAGGAACTGAAATCTGCGTATAAAATTGCTTTCTTCGTCTTGCAGGAATGGTTATATCTTGAGGAAAGCCTTTATATACCTACCAAAAAGGAATTGCTCCCTCATCTGGATGGAGAAAACAGGAGCGTTCTGGACATCTGTATTAACTGGGAAAGCTTGAAGGATGACCGTGAGAAACGACCCGAATATTATTTCTCATTAATAAAGAACTGGTGCAGCCTTATGTTTCAGAGGCTACAGCAAGAATAAACAATCATATAAATCTTAGTTAAATTTAGCTGTCAGTTGCAGAACGCAATTGGCAGCTTTTGATTTTTAATTTCAAATATAAGGAGCCGGAGTGATGAGAAAACGAAATATACAGATCATAGTTAGGCTAAGTGAAAAAGAAAAGCATAATCTCGCCAGTCGGGTAAAGAAATCAGGGCTTTCACAGGAAGCATTTATCCGCTTTCTCATCAACGGCTATGTGCCCAAGGAGCTGCCTCCTCCCGACTATTTTTCCATGACGCGGGAGTTGTACGCCATCGGCGGCAACCTGAACCAGATTGCTGCCAAGGCCAATGCCACCGGGCATATCGACAAGACGGTATTTCAATATGAAGCCAACCGGCTCAGAAAGGCGGTACAGGATATTATAGAGGCGGTTACAGCGCCGGAAAGGAGAACGCATAATGGCGATCACGGCGATATGGGACGTGACCGACCGCCTTGACCGGGTAATCGACTACGCCGCCAATCCCGAAAAAACCGAAAATCCCAATTTCGCCAGTCCCGACTTTCAGGGCTTGCGCAAGGTGCTAGATTATACCCAGCAGGATGTCAAAACCGAAAAGCAGTTTTACGTCACCGGCATCAACTGCGACCCGGCCACTGCCTGCGAGCAGATGGGCCGGACAAAGCGGCAATATCAGAAGCAGGACGGCATCCTGGCCTTTCACGGCTATCAAGCCTTTGCGCCGGGGGAGGCCACCCCCGAAACCGCCCACGCCATCGGCGTAAAGCTGGCGCAGGAGCTATGGGGCGACCGCTTTGAGGTGGTGGTTTCCACCCATCTTGACAAGCAGCATCTTCATAACCATTTTGTCCTGAATTCCGTGTCCTATAAGGACGGCAAGCGGTATTACGACAACAACGCCACCTACGCTCTCATGCGCAAGACCTCCGACCGGCTGTGCCGGGAACATGCCCTTTCCGTCATCGAGAACCCGCAGCGCGGCAAGTCCAAGCACTATGCCGAATGGAAGGCCGAGCGGGAAGGCAAACCTACCTGGCGGGGCCTCATCCGGGAGGATGTGGACCAAGCCGTTGCCGCCGCCATGACCTTCACCCAATTTATCGCCGCCCTTCGCAAACAGGGCTATGAAGTTAAAACCGGCGTGAAACACATGGCGGTGCGTCCTCCGGGCAAGGAGCGGTTTGTCCGATTGAAAACCCTGGGCGACGATTACACCGAGGAAGCCATCAAACGCCGCATCCTGCAAAACCGAGCACCCAAGCGGGCACCCCCCTTGCCGGAGCCGAAGCGAAAACGCTGTACCTTCAAAGGCTCCCTCAAAAAAGCGAAAAAGCTTACCGGCCTGCAAGCGTTATACTTCCACTACCTCTATAAAATGGGCATCCTGCCCAAGCCCCGCGTGTCCCCCCGAAGGACGCATTTTTTATTGCGCGAGGACCTCCGGCATTTGGAGGAAATCACTGCCCAAACCAAGCTGCTCTGCAAGCAACATATTTCCAGCAAGGAGCAACTTCTCACCTACAGGTCAACCGTGGAGCAGGAAATGGCCTCCCTGTCCGCCGAGCGCAAGTCTCTTTACAACCGCATCTGCCGGTGTGGGGACGAGGAGCAGGCGACAGCCTATAAGGAGCAAATTGCCGGGCTGACCAGGCAAATCAGCCAGCTTCGCAAGGAGGTGAAGCTCTGCACGGGCATCCTGTCCCGTTCCGGGGAAATGCAGGAAAAGCTGTCCCGGATCAAGCAGGAAGAAATCCAGCAACAAAAGGAGGCAAAAGCCTATGAACAGCGAAGCCGCCGCCGCGGACCAAGTCGTCAACATGAGTCTTAAGGGGATCGAGGTAATGGCCAAAATCTCCGGCGAGGGGGCCAAAAACCTGGCCGTCTATTTGTATGCCGCTCTCACAGGCCAAAAGAAAACCAGGGGGAAAATTCGGCTGGAGGGGTTGTTGCGCAGTGGTAAGGAGCTGAAAGTCTTTGCGGTCCGAAACGAGGACTTGCAGAAATTCACCCAGGAGGCCAAACGCTACGGCGTCCTCTATTGTGCCCTCCGCGACAAAAAGGACACGGACGGCATGTGCGACATCATGGTGCGGGCCGAGGACGCCTCCAAGATCAACCGCATCGTGGAACGCTTCAAGCTAGCCACCGTGGACACCGCCAGCATCAAGAGCGAAATCCAGAAATCCAGTGCCGCCAAACAAGAGGAAAAAGCATCTGCCGCCAAGGAAACGCCCGCCGAAAAAAGCGCGGACGATTTTCTGGACGAATTGATGGCAAAAACCGACCAGCTGGAGCCGGACCAGGAGCGGACCGACAACCCAAACCCCACCACGGACCCTACGGCGGCGAAGGCGGAGAAATTCCCTCCGTCCGAGCCTACTTACGAGCGCAGCGGGAAAGCCGCCGGGGGTACGAGTGAGCCGGAGCGGAAATCCGTCCGGCAGGAACTGAAGGAAATCCGGGAGGCCCACAGGGAGCAGGTGGAACTCAACCGCAAACAATCCAAGGAGCACTCCAAATTCACCGGCCAGCCCGCCAAATCGGGCCAACAGAAATCCAAAGCCAAAAAATCAAAACCGAAAGAGAGGTAAATCCAGATGAGCAATTTTGACGATCTTTTCCAGCAGGAACAAGGCCAAGCCGCTCCCATAAGCGACCAGTCCTTTGACAAGGAGGCCTGGGCGCAGAAAAAGCAGGAGCAGCGGGAAGCGGTGTACGCCCTGATCGACGAAGCGGCGACAGCCGTGGCGCGGGGCGGAGACACCTTCCAAAAATATCTGAACGTGCAGAGCCGCTTTGACCGCTACAGCGTTTCCAACGCCCTTTTAATCCTGGCGCAGAAGCCTGAGGCCACCCGCATCGCGGACTTTGACACCTGGAAGGAGCAAGGTGTGTACATCCGCAAGAAGGAATCTGGTTTCTATATCATCGAGCCGGGTGAGGAATACCAGCGCCAGGATGGTTCCACCGGCATTAGCTATAACCCCAAGCGGATGTTCGACATTTCCCAAACCGGAAACAACCGCAAACGGGAAACTCCCGTCTATCCCGACGAGCGTACCCGCATCAAGGCGCTGCTGGCTTACGCCCCCGTGCCCGTCCGCATCAGCGAAGCGCTGCCAAGCGACGTGAACGCCCTGTACCGGCCGGACAAGCGGGAAATCCAAATCCGGCGCGGCATGGAGGCGGGAGATATTTTCCGCGCCCTCGCCCAGGAGCTGGCCCAGGCGGAAATGGACAAAGGCGACGGAAGCTACAACCGCTCCGAGCATGGTTTCCACGCCTATTGCGCGTCCTACTTGCTGTGCAAGCAGTACGGCGTGGATACCAGCGGCTATCGCTTTGACCGCGCCCCCGACATGCTGGAGGGCATGGAGCCGCAGGAGATCCGCGCCGAGCTTACCACCATCAAGGAAGCGGCGGGTGAAATTTCCGGCAGGATGAACCGGATGCTCAACCAGCAGCGGCAGCAAAAGCGGCAGGAGCCGGAACGTTAAGGAGGGATGGCCCGTGAAGGAAGAAGAAAGGGTGCTGACCCTGGACGATTACGAATACGGCGTGGTGGTGAACGCCCTCAATGAACTGCGAAACGACCTGATTAAAGAGGAACGGCCCACCGACGCCGTGGACGAACTGCTTTTGAAAGCCATCGACGCCCCAAGCAAAAAGCAGAAGCGCAGGAACCACGATGAAGCGCGCTGAAACCGCAAGGAGCAATCTCATCCTCTTTGCGGTTTTTTTAATTCCGGTGGTGTGGGCGGCGTTGCTCACCGCCCCCTCACTTTCCGGGGGACTCCCCGAAATCCTGGAAAACCTCACGGCGGCGATGAACGACCCGTTTCATATCCGATGGGTGGATAATTCGCCCAAGTGCGTTTTGCTCTTTGTCGCCGCCTACGGCATGGGTGTCGGGATTTACCTGTCCACCAAGCGCAATTATCGGCACAGGGAGGAACACGGCAGCGCCCGCTGGGGCGGCGCGGCGGCTGTCGATAAGAAATACCGGGACAAAAACCCGCAGAAGAACAAAATTCTGACCAAGAACGTCCGCATCGGGCTGGACGGCAGGAAGCACCGGCGCAACCTGAATGTCCTGGTGGTGGGCGGTTCCGGCTCCGGCAAGACCAGGTTTTACGCGAAACCCAACGTCATGCAGGCCAACACCTCTTTTGTGATCCTCGATCCCAAGGGGGGTACGACACGTTCCTAACTGAAAAGGTTAGGCGCGAGGTTGTATAAATAAAATATACAAACTTCGTAGAACTGGCAATCCGACAGGTGGAATGATGGAGTAACGCCCTGAAACGCCTGCTCTGATACTCCGAATGGCGCAGATACGATGAAGCGTGAAAGCGTCATAAGCTCGGTGAAGTCGGCTGAGAGCATGCCCTAAAGACATTCTCAAAAGGATGGTACAGGAACGGCGAACCAGAGGTGGTCGAGCATGTGATAGGCCGGGAGTCCATGAATGCCTATGGTCAGAATCTTGGGCGGCACAACGCGCACGAGACGAACTCTTGAATGTACGGGTCTAAATAGGGTATTGGCCGAACGGGCCAATCTCACCATTGTGTGAGGTCTGCGGGGATAAGTAAAACTCTGCCTTTATGAAAGTCCCTGTGCCGTTACAGGCGGCAATGTGCAGACAGGCTTATAGAGAGGACCTAAGGGAATCCATAACGGATAGGATTGCTGGAACGTGGTAAGCTGGCGACGCAGAGGGCTTCATTCCAATGAAGCGGCGGCTGGGAAAATGCTTTGGCATATAACCTGCCCTTATGCTAGTGAATGTGGTGGCACAGTACCAATGAAACGGTGATAACAAGCCATGGAGGGATAGCCACTAGTCAATATTTACAATAAGGTACTTTTCACAACAGAATAAATTTCATTCTGCATAAGGTTCGAGTATGACTAAGAGAGGCAGTTCCCGTTCAGGGAGGAATGCCGACTTATGGCAACGAGCGAACGCACGCTGAAAAAGCAGAAAATCCGTAACAATGAATATTATGGGACTCAGGAACTGTTTGATAACCTTTACGCAAAAAGCCAATTGGGATATATGTTTCATCACTTGATGGAGCTGATTGAAAGTGAAAGCAATATTTTGCTTGCCTATCGCAACATCAAGAAAAACAAGGGCAGCAAAACAAGAGGAACCAATTCCACAAATATTGTGGATATTGGAGCCAAGGAACCTGCCGCCCTCGTTGCATATGTACGCAAAAGGCTTGCCGATTTCAAACCGCACTCTGTACGCAGGGTAGAGATACCCAAACCGGATGGAAGGATGCGTCCTTTGGGCATACCCACCATTGAGGATAGGCTGATACAGCAATGTATCAAGCAAGTGCTGGAACCGATCTGTGAAGCAAAATTTCATAAGCATAGCTATGGTTTCAGGCCAAACCGTGGTGCTCACCATGCTATCGCCAGAGCCATGTTCCTGTCAAATATATCGGGATACAGCTTTGTCGTGGATATTGATATCAAAAGCTTCTTTGATAACGTTAGCCACGGCAAGCTGCTGAAGCAGCTTTGGACGATTGGTATTCGGGATAAACGGTTGCTGTCGGTGCTATCCAAGATGCTAAAGGCTGAAATTCAAGGTATTGGTATACCGGAAAAGGGTGTCCCACAGGGTGGAATTCTCAGTCCGCTGCTTTCCAATGTCGTGCTAAATGAATTGGATTTGTGGATTTCCAGCCAATGGGAAACATACCCACAGTTGCGGAGGTATAGAAGCCGTCCAAATTATAAAGGCAAAGGAACTTTAAAATCGGTTTATATCGTAAGATATGCCGATGACTGTGCGCCACGAAGGCGCATTTATGCAGCCTGAGTGGCTGCAAAGATGCAGCTATGCTGCACAGAAGATGAGGGTA
>MVQK01000019.1 GCA_002067515.1 Pelotomaculum sp. PtaB.Bin013
GTACCCTGTTCCACCTGCACTTCTTTTCCGTCAATTGTTAAAGTAACCATTGGCATCTATCTCACCCCTCCTTCTACTTCACATCACAACGCAGGCAGCGCATGGCCTCGGCCATAGCCTGCCCTTTAGTGAAACCATTTTCCACTTCGGCAAATGACTTGCGATCGGCAACCGGCAGGCATGTTGCTATTTCTCTCGCCCTCTTGTCCTCAATAACCTCACCGGAAACTTCCCGTTTGATGTCACGCGGCTCTACAACCACGCCGGAACCACCGAGGTACTTGTCAATAGCCGCCGCCGCTTTCTTACCGTGGGCAATCGCGCCGATTGCCGTATCCGGCCCGGAAGCGCAGTCACCGCCGGCGAATATATACGGTATATTAGTGGCCATGCTGTCAGGATCCACCGCAACCAGCCCGCGAACTGTCTGCACGCCTGCGTCTGTGATTCCGTCCAGTTGGACATTTTGCCCAATCGCCGCAATTACCACGTCCGCCGGAATGACGAAGTTGGAGTCTTCAACCGGCACCGGCCGCCTGCGGCCGCTCTTGTCGAAGTCACCCGGCACTGATTGCTGGCATTCCAGCCCGGTTACCTGACCGCCGGCTCCCTGCACGCTTATGGGGGCAGTCATGAAGATAAACTTCACTCCTTCGTGCTCTGCTTCCATAATTTCATCTTCAAAGGCCGGCATGTCTTCTTTGCGGCGCCGGTAAACGACCTGAACTTCTTTAGCCCCGTTTCTCACAGCGGAGCGGGCGCTGTCTATGGCCACGTTGCCGCCGCCTACCACCAGCACGGTCTTGCCTTCCACATCGGCGGCCTGTCCCAGTTTAACGTCACGCAGGTAGTTGATGCCTGATATAACACCATTGAGTTCCTCGCCCGGAACGCCCAGTTTCTGATCCGCGTGGGCGCCGACGGCGATAAACACCGCGTTGAAGCCTTGCTTCTCTAAATCGGCAAAGGTAACGTCTTTGCCAAAACGGGTGTTGGTTTTAATAGTCACACCCATTCCTTCGATTGCTTTTATTTCAGCCGCCAGGGTCTTAGCCGGCAGGCGGTAATCAGGAATACCCACTTTCAGCATACCGCCGGCAAACGGCAGCGATTCAAATACAGTAACCCTGTGACCGACTTTGGCCAGGTAATAGGCCGCGGTCAGGCCGGCCGGGCCGCCGCCGATTATTGCCACTTGCTTGCCCGTCGCAACTCCGGGAGGCTCAACCGGGAATCCTTTGTTCTGTTCATACACCCAGTCGGCCGCATAACGCTTCAATGCCCTGACAGCCAGGGGCTCATCCAACTTCGCGCGGTTGCACTTGCCTTCGCACGGGTGGTGGCACACGCGGCCGCAAACAGCGGGGAACGGATTTTCCCGTTTCACTTCCATGTAAGCGTCATAGAAACGCCCGTTCCGGATATGATCGAGGTAAATCGGTATATCCACTCCAGCCGGACAGGTATTTTGGCACGGTGAATTAAATAGGGACGCGCAGACGGAAGCCGGACAACGCTTATCCCGGATATGCGCTTCGTACTCATGCCTGAAGTACCTTATTGTACTCAGCACGGGGTTGGGGGCAGTTTGTCCCAAACCGCACAGCGCCGTGCTTTTAATGTATTCACACAGCTCGATCAGTCTTTCGATGTCTCCCTCTTCCCCTTCACCGCGGGTGATCCGTTCCAGTATCTCCAGCATCCGTTTGGTGCCGATGCGGCAGGGAGCGCATTTACCACAAGACTCTTCCTGGCAGAACTCGGTGAAGAACTTGGCCAGGTCAACCATACAGGTATCCTCGTCCATGACAATCAGTCCGCCGGAACCCACTATCGCTCCCAGTTCCGCCAGCGACTCATAATCAACACCGACGTTAAGGTGGTCTACCGGAATACAGCCGCCGGAGGGACCGCCTGTCTGGGCCGCTTTAAACTTCTTGCCGCCCATGATGCCGCCGCCGATATCGTAAATGATTTCTCCTAAGGGTATACCCATCGGGACTTCGATCAGGCCGGTATTATTAACCTTGCCGGTAAGGGCGAACACCTTGGTGCCCCTGCTTTTCTCTGTTCCCCTGGAAGCGTACCAGTCCCCGCCATTAAGAATAATCGGCGCGATGCTGGCGTAGGTTTCCACGTTATTTAGCAAAGTGGGCTTGCCCCACAAACCTTCGGTGGCCGGGAAGGGAGGTCTCGGCCGGGGTTCGCCGCGGCGTCCTTCAATAGATGCCAGCAGGGCCGTCTCTTCGCCGCAAACAAAGGCGCCGGCGCCGACCCGGACGTTGAGATCAAAATTAAACCCTTTTCCTAATATATCTTCTCCCAGCAAGCCGTACTCACGAGCCTGGTTGATGGCAATTCTCAGTCTTTCCACAGCCAGGGGGTATTCAGCTCTAACGTATATATAACCCTTGCTGGCCCCCACCGTATAACCGGCGATAGCCATGGCCTCAATAACGGAATGCGGGTCGCCTTCCAGAACCGACCTGTCCATAAAAGCGCCCGGGTCGCCTTCATCGCCGTTACATACCACATATTTTTGTGTCGCGTTGGCTTTGGCGGTGAACTCCCACTTTAAGCCGGTCGGGAACCCCGCGCCGCCACGGCCGCGTAGGCCGGATTTTTTCAGTTCGGCGATTACTTCCCCGGGAGACATGGATAAAGCCTTGGCCAGCGCGCTGTATCCTTCGCACCCGATATATTCTTCGATATCTTCAGGATTAATTAAACCAGCGTTGCGCAGGGCAATTTTGGTTTGCTTCGACAAGAACGGAAAGTCCTTCATAAAAGGAATAGGTTTCTGGGTTTCCGGATCCCGGTAGACCAGACGCTCCACTATACGCCCTTTTAATAAGTGTTCATTAACGATTTCTTCGGCGTCTTCAGCGGTAACCCGGCAGTATACTACTCCTTCAGGATAAACTATTAAGCGCGGACCCAAGTCGCAAAGACCCATGCATCCGGTTTCAATAAGTTGAATTTCATTATCAAGCTGTTGCTTTTTTATTCCTTCGGCAAGAGCTTCTTTAACGGTTTGGCAACCCGACAGAACACATGCCGATCCTGAACAAACCAAAACATGTGACCGATAAAACTGCATAACCGGACCCTCCTCTCACAATTTCAACTAATCTCGTTGCACTATCGCCCATTCCTCAATCACATGGCCGTTGACAACATGTTCAAGCACGAGCCGCCGGGCTTTTTCCTCGTCAATATGACCGTACATGACATTGGGCATACCCGGCTTGATTACTTCCAGCATGGGCTCATGCTGGCACATCCCGACGCAACCCGCCTGGCTGACAATTACGTCAGAAATATTTCTCTTACTTACTTCATCAATAATTGCCATCATTACTTCTCTCGCTCCGGCGGTTATTCCACAGGTTCCCATTCCCACCACTATTGTAGTCTTGCCGGCTACTTGCCGCTCTTTGATTCTATCCAGCGCGGCTTCTTTTAACGCCTCCAAATCCTGAATTGATTTTAATGGTTTCATCATTTCTCACCCCGGTATAATTTTTTAATACCATCCCGGCAAAATTCCTTTATCCAGCTCAAAACTTCAATATCATTCAGGGGCAGTTCTTTAAATTTACCAATTAACCAACTGGTGTCAAAAACAAACTGACGTCCGTCTACCAGATGATTATACAGTAAATTCACATCCGGATTGGCAGCCACCGCAGCCACTAATGTAGCGGCTACATCACCCAAGGGCATCCGGTCAATATGCGAACGCTGAAAGGTTGCCTTTACTGTCGTCCCTTTCCCTTTCTCCGATTGGATAATCAGATCACCCCCACAAGCGCGCGCCGCCTGTTGAAGCAAAGGTATGCCCAAGCCAACCCTTCTCAAACGGCGGCTTGTGACAAATGGATCAAAAATTTGTTCAATTTCTTCTTCATTCATTCCCCCACCGTTATCTCCAACCTCAAAACTCAAGATATCTCCGGCAGAGTCTTCAATTACCGTTATCCTGACGGTGGACGCGCCTGCAGCCAGCGAGTTTTCGATGATATCTAAAAGGTGATGAGAAAGTTCACGCATTTTATTGCTTTAGCTTCGCTCCTCTTTCCAAAATCATTCTTTTGGCTGTCGGCATTATGCTTCCGGCTTGATTATTCTTCTGAGTCCTTACTCTTATTTCTTAACTCATTAATGATTCCCGGGACAAGATCGGGTTTCATCCGGGGGCGCGGCGCTTTATTGATCGTAAGAACCGGAGCCAAACCACAAGCTCCCAGGCACCTGACCACTTCAAGAGAGAACATATTGTCGTCCGTAGAGTCATGCGGCTTAATTCCCAATTCTTTTTCAAACCGTTCCAAAACTTGCGGCGCTCCCCGCACATAACAGGCCGTCCCCTTACAGAGTGAAATCTCATACTCGCCTTTTGGCTTTAATGAGAAGAGATGGTAAAAAGTAATTACCCCATTAATAGCACTTAAAGGTACGTTCATCTTCTCGGAAATTACAAGTTGTACGTCTTTCGGAACATAACCGTAATTCTCCTGAACCCAATACAATACTTCGATTAAATCGTCCTTTCTTCCTTCGTGCTGGGCAATCACTTTTTCCAGTTCAGCTTGCAAATCACACCGACACTTAGTGACTGCTTCTCCCATTTGTTCCCCTCCTTACTCTTTGACCATTTTGTGATTATTTTAACTAACTACTTTATGATAAACTGCCTCTGGCAGATTATCTCAAAAGAACGACAGTACGACTGTTCATAATGAATTTCTTACTTAATAACTAAATGCCCTCGAAATAAAATACTGGTAACCCGGGAGTAACTTTAGTCAACTAGTAAAAAATTACAAAAAACGTACCAATTTACTTTTTAATAAAACTATTTCAATTAATCATGATATACATTTCACTAATTGTTGTCAAGAATTATGCATGACAAAGTAATTATTATTTTTTCTTTTGACAGCTATGCAGAACGCATGGCAGCTAAATATTTGAGACATAAAATGCCGGAATTTACTCCGGCATTTATGCTACTCCAATATGGTAATCACTTCCATTGCCTTAACTAACTTCCTTACCCTTTCTGACCACAGCCCTTTCTCCCTCAGGAAGGGGAGGCGGAACCGGCTCGCCGGCCTCAATCTTCCTGATCGCGCTGAAGCGGGGCGGGCAGCCTGCAATGCAGGCGCCGCATCTGATACATTTCTCCTGATCGATTATATGGACCTGACCCTTGGCGCTGATAACAGCACCCATTGGGCATCTCCTGGCGCAAGTCGTACAGGCCTGGCACTTCTCCGGTTCAATATAGTATGAGATTCTTTCATTAAGTAACTTGTCTATCTCGTCAATTGTGAAATACTTATCACATTCTTCCGGGTCTTCCGGGTTCACTTGACGTACCGCCAGCTTCTTATTCATCATTACTTTAATGTACGGAACCAGCTTTATAACTTTTTCTATCCTGGAAATCAATTCTTCTTTGTCTATTCCTTCATTTTTGCCAAACGGCCCTATTTCTTTAACTTTCTTGTTAAAGTCATTGACATGCTCGGCATAAAGGTTTCCTTCACTGCCGGACATAACTCTCATTCTTAATCTCTCGGGGTTCAGCCCGATGTGTTCCATTATTTTTTTGGTCAGAAGCGTCATGTTCAGCGCATGGAAATTCCCGCCGGCACTATAATTACAATCATTAAAATGGCAGCCGCCGATAAACACCCCGTCCATTCCTTTTGAGAAAGCTCGGAGTACATGCGCCATGTCGACCCTACCGGAACACATGACGTGAACAAGTCTCATTTCAGTCGAATATTGTAGTCTGGAAACTCCAGCCAAGTCAGCAGCGCCGTATGCTCACCAGTGGCATACGAAGCCTATTACCTTCGGTTTAAATTTTGCACTCATTCGCTCTCACCCCCTTGTTAGTAATCAAGGTTTTATTCCGCAAACATCGCGTCAATTTGGACCGTGATCTGATCATCGGTAAAGTGCTTCAACTGTATCGCCCCTGTGGGACACTTCGAGTTACAGAGACCGCATCCTTTGCATAGAACGGGATTTACTGTAACCTTCTTGCCCTGCCGCGTCTCCTGAACAGCCAGGGAGCCATACGTACAGACAGAGGCGCATGCCCCGCACCCCATGCACTTCTTCTCATCCACCTGGCAGACGGAACCGGAAGCTATAACTATATCATGCGAGAGAAGCGTTAACACCCGGCCGGCGGCCCCATAAGCCTGGTTGATTGTTTCCTGCAAGAACTTGGGATAGTGAGCCAGCCCACACAGATAAACGCCGTCCGTGTTAAACTCAACAGGTCTTAACTTGACATGCGCTTCCTTGAAGAAACCGTCCGGGCTTAAAACCACCTTGAATTGCGAGGCTATTTTATTGGTTTCTTCCGAGGGAACAATAGCGGCAGCCAAAGCAAGCACATCAGCATCCAATTCAATCTTATTCCCTAAAACAAAATCTGTCACGGTAACTTTCAGAACCGGCTTGCCCTCATCCGACTCGCCAGGTTCCACTTCGGGCTTATCATCCTGTTCATAGCGGATGAACCTAATATTTTTACTCGCTGCTTCCCTGTAATAATCCTCTTTTAATCCATATGTTCTGACGTCTCTGAAGAGGATGTAAATATCCATTTCCGGATTTATCTCTTTAAGCTTCAGCGCGTTCTTTACGGACTCGCTGCAACATACCCTGCTGCAGTAATTTCTGTCTTCATTCCTGCAGCCAACGCACTGGATCATCACGAGACTTTCCGCGTTAACCACTTTTTCGTCGCCTTCGTTGATCCGCTCCTCCAACTCGAGGTGGGTCATGACCCGGTCATCTTCTCCATAAAGGTACTCGGTGGGTGTGGACACTTCGGCGCCAATAGCGATAACGGCCGCGCCGTGTTTAATCTCAGTGACCCCTCTTTTAGACTTCACCGTGGTTACGAAATTGCCCACATAACCGGTGGCGTCAGTAATTTCAGCGTCAGTATACACATGCACCATGGGGTGCTGGTAAACCTTGCGCACCAGATCGTCCAAATAGGCCTGAACATCCAGCCCTTCCAGGGTGGAATGAATTCTCCGCGTTATTCCCCCAAGAACGGATTCCTTCTCCAGGAGGTAAACCTCGTGTCCCTGGTTGGCTATGGAAAGAGCGCAGGTCATGCCGGCCACGCCACCGCCGACCACTAACGCCGTCTTGTTTACCGGCAGTTCGAACTCCTGCAGCGCCTCCAACTTGCAAGCCCTTGCCACTCCCATCCTGATTAAGTCCCATGCCTTCTGAGTGGCTATTTCCTTTTCTTTCGAGTGGACCCAGGAGTTATGCTCCCGGATATTAGGCATTTCATAGTAATATTGGTTAATTCCCGCCTCCCGGACGGTATCACGGAACAGCGGCTCAAGAGTCCTGAGGGAGCAGGCGGCGACAACCACCCGGTTGAGTCCTTTTTCTTTGGTCACGTCCGTTATTTCTTTGGCGGAGTTGGTAGCGCATGAAAATATCTGTTCCTGAGCGTGGACGACATAGGGCAAGGTTTTGCAGTATTCAACCGTATCAGGAACATTTACCACCCTGCTGATATTAGCCCCGCAGTGGCACACAAAAACTCCGACCCTCGGCTCCTCTGCGGAAACATCCCTTTCCTCCGGGTATACCCTTTCTATAGAAAGATTGCCCCTCCTGTAGTTAAGCAGTTCACCAATCTGGGAGCCGGCCCCGCTGGCGCTGAAAACCGACTCGGGAATATCTATCGGACCCTGGAAGCCTCCGCTTACAAAGATCCCGGGCCTGTTGGTCTGCATTGGATTGACGGGATTGAGCTTGCAGTAATCGTGAGCGGTAAGTTCAACGCCGAATTTCTTAGCCATTTCCTTCGCGCCGACAGGAGGATTCAAGCCGATGGACAGTACCACCATATCGAATTCTTCTTCTTTCACACCGTCGTCGGGTGTGGAATACCGTACGGTGACATTCTTGGTTACCGGGTCCTCTCTCACTATTGACGTGTAGCTTCTGATGAACCGCACCCCGGGAAGATTGTTTGTCCTGTCGTAGAACCGCTCAAAATCCTTCCCATAGGAACGAATATCGTTATGGAAGATCACACACTCCGCATCCGCGTCGTGATCCTTGGTCAAAATCACATGCTTCTGGGCGTAGGTGCAACATACAGCCGAACAATAGCTGTTGCCGCCTTCAGTAACCTGTCTGGAACCCACGCACTGAATCCAGGCCAACTTATGGGGATGCTTCTTGTCTGAAGTGCGCAGGATCTCACCTGAGTATGGGCCGGTGGAGCTTAACAGCCGTTCAAAGTCCATACTGGTGATCACGTTCTGAAACTCTCCGTAGTGATATTCAGCCTTGACTTTGGGGTCATACGGCTCAAAACCGGCGGCCAGTATTACCGCCCCTACGTTTAGTATTTTCGTCTCCGGCTCTTGTTTCAAATCTATGGCGTTATTGTCACATACCGCTTCGCAAATTTTGCACTTATTCTCTTTAAGGTACAGACAGGTCTCGTCGATATACGCGACAAGAGGAATCGCCTGCGGGAAGAAGATATGGACCGCTTTGTTCATCGATATTTCCTGGTTGAATTCATCAGGATATTTTGCCGGGCAGTACTCCACGCATGTAGTGCAGCCCGTGCACTTGTCCTCGTCGATATACTTGGGTTTTTTCGTTACCTGTACCTTAAAGTTTCCTGCTTCCCCTACCACGCTGTCAACTTCAGTATAGGTGAGGACCTCAATATTTGGATGCCGGCCGACCTCGACCAGCTTTGGCGCGAGTATTCACATGGAGCAGTCATTGGTGGGAAAGGTTTTGTCAAGCTGCGCCATATGACCGCCAATGCTCGGCTTTTTTTCGACCAGGTAAACCTTAAAGCCGGCAGTAGCAAGGTCAAGGGAGGCTTGAATACCGCTGATTCCTCCACCAACAACCATTACGTCTCCAATATTTTTGTCGCCAGGATTGTTACAAAGTTGCTTAATTTTTTCTTTTAGCAACAGTTCTTCTTCCAATTTTCTATCACCTCATCAGGTTTTCCCGCGCTATCCGGGTTAACCATACTTAATTTGTTGAACAGCCAAGCCGCTCCGGGTGGGTAAACACCGCCAGACGGTCGCCACGGGCTTGGCCGACCAGGGCTATGCCCATGTCAGTGGCAAGCAAAATGGCGTTCTTCGTCGGCGCGTGCCGTGAAACAACAATCGGAGCCTGCATTTTCGCCGCCTTGAGCAGCATCTCGGACGATATGCGGCCGGTGATCAGCATCAGCCGGTCTCTGGTTGATATTCCTTTCAATAAGCATTCGCCCTGGATCTTGTTCAAGGTGTTATGCCGTCCTATATCCTCGGCCACTACCAGCAGGTTCTTGGTATCGGATAAAGCTGAAGTATGCACGCCGCCGCTAAGCGGATACAGCTCCATCTGCTCTTGCAGCCGCTTCATCAGTGACAGGATATCCGTGGGTGCGGCGACAAGATCCGAATCAACCCTCTGTCCCTGAGTTTTGAACACCGAACTGCCGCTGCATCCAAGCTTCCGCAACGTTGGCAACTCGTACTCAGGATTGTTCAGCCGCACATCGGCCAGCGCCTCCTCCTCACTCACCCGCATGCTCGCCACGTCGTCGATGCTCGAGATGATTCCTTCCGCGTAAAGATATCCGATGGTGAGGTAATTTAGCTTGGCCGCCGTGCACAGGATGGTGACCAGTGCTTTTTCATTCACATATATAGTGAACTCAATCTCGCTAGGCACGTGAACTGAGGTCCTGACCCATTCCCCGTCCGAAAAGCGATTGCAGACTACTTCCGCCGTAACGTCTTTTAGATTTGGCACGCCAATCGCTTCCTGCATGCTTAGCTTCCCGGTAATCTAAATCACCTCCTGGAGGATCTCCGTGATGTCTTTAATCTGAATGACGTCGTCATAATTCAAGACCGCCCTGCTATCCTCAAACATAGTGATGCAATACGGGCAGGCGGTAACGAGCACCTCAGCCCCAACCCCGATGGCTTCGTTTAATCTGAGGTTGGCAAACCGGTCGGCAGCGTGGGTTTCCATCCAAATCCTGCCTCCGCCCATGCCGCAGCAAAGGCTTTCTTCCCTTACCTCGACCATCTCAGTATAATCTACGCCGGGGATCTTCTTTAAGACTTCTCGCGGCTCGTCATATACGCCGTTATGCCGGCCGAGGTAACACGGGTCATGATAGGTGATCTTCTTCCCAAACTCCTTGCTGATCTGGAGTTTTCCCTCGTTGACCAACTGGAATAAGAACTGGGAAATATGAATCACTTCAAAGTTCACGCCGAACTCAGCATACTCGTTCTTGAAGGTGTGGTAGCAATGAGGGGAGTTGACCAGGATTTTCTTTACCCCGTTATCGATAAAGGTTTTGATGTTTTCCTTCGCTAACTTTTTAAACAATTCCTCATTGCCGGTTTTACGGATGCTTTCTCCACAGCAGTTCTCCTGTTCGCCCAGGATTCCGAAATCTACTCCCGCTTTGTTGAGAACGCTGGCTGTGGCTTGCGCTACCTTTTTTAATCTCGGGTCATAGCAGAGGTAACAGCCGGGAAAATATAGATATTCCATTCCTTCTTCGAATGTTTTTACAGAGAGGCCTTTTGCCCAGTCCGCCCTGTTCTTACGGCTTTCACCGAAGGGGTTGCCTTCCGCGGTGAGGCCAGCGCTCACGCCGCGGACCGGCTTGACCGCCGTTGGGAAAACGCCATATCCCGAAGCCATCCTGCGCAGGGCTTTCATGTCTTCGATCTGTTTTACGTCTCTGGGGCATTTCAGGGCGCACTTTCCGCAGGTGGTGCAACGCCAGATTTCTTCGTGTTCTATCTCTGTCAGACCGAATGTAGCCTCTCTAATCAGCTTGCGCATACTGAACTTTCTCACCTTGTTCCAGGGGCAGACAGTATCGCATTTCCCGCACTGATAGCAGTATTTGACTGCTTCTCCACCGTACCCTTTGATCTCTTCTATGACTTCTTTGAATGGGGCTACAATCTCCACGATTTTTCCTCTTCTTTCACATTAATTTTTAATCCTTCTGTGCCATCCTGGCGAATGTATCCACCAGCTTTTCCATTCCATGTTTGTCCAGCAACGCTTTCAATCCTATCTCAACATCATCCACTTCTTCTTGTTCTTCGACTTCCTCTTCCCTTTCTTCGTAGGTGAGCGCGTCGGTTACGCACCACTTGACACACAAGGGCTCTTCCAGCGGCGGCTCGTCCTCGCACATGTCGCATTTGAGCGGGAGCCCGGAATCGGGTTCATGGAAAAGATCCCTGGACGGGCAGGCGGCCCTGCAGAAGGCGCACTCTTCGTATGTCTTTCCGTCTTCCATTTTATATATGTCTCTGCCCATACATTCAGCCGAGGCGTATTCACCGGCGTATACAGGGAAAAATATGTCGTTTATCGGGTCGCGAACCAACCGGATACGCGACCGCGCCGGATTGTTGCTGCTGTATCTCGGATTAGCGTGAAAGGAGGAGCAGATCATTTCGCACGCCCGGCAGCCGTTGCACAAACTGAGATCAATCTTGATATTCTTGATTTTCTTTTTAATCTTCGCCATCTTTATAGATCCCTCTCTGTTCAAAGTCTTCGGCTATATAAGCCAAGTCTAATTCCTGTAAAGACTCTTTTGTCGGAACGCCGTCAAGATTCCACCCCTTAAATCTGCAATACGCGTCCATGAGTTCTTTTTCATACTCGGGGAGTCTCTTCTTCCAATGGTCCTCAGGCGGCGTGTCGTCAGCTCTCCGGTAGCCTCTTCTGACATTGACGGACCTGACCAACTGCCGGTTCCGGTTGGATACTTTGATCAGTTCATCATAATCCATGTTGATCCCTGACGCGTACGAGATGAATTCCGGGTAATTGTGCAAGTGATAGGGCGGCTTCAGGTGGAATGCCGATATACCGGTGCAGACCCCGCAGGCGTCGTCGATGGTGTGCATCCTCTCCATCCAGTCGACAATCTCGCAGCATGCTTTAATGTCCGGGTAATACGGCATGGAGTATTCGCCGCGCGGCTCCCACTTCAGGAAATATTCATAAAAGTGTTCGTCGGGAACCTGGAACCAATCCTTACAGAACTGTTCTCTATGCTCCGGCTTCGCATAAGGCATCTGGGGCCACTGCCCTTCAATTTGGGTAATGTTCCCCTTCTCGTTGGTGCAATACATGAGGTAATAAATGGGGTTCAGCATGCCCAGCTTGAGGGGCGCCTGCTCCTGTTTTCTGATGTTGTTATGCGCAAACGCGTCCGCGCCGTTGCCAATCTTGAGGGCCGCCCAATAAGTGCCGTCGGCCAGAATATCGCCGATACCTTCCCGCCGGACGATTCTGTCCAGCAGCCAGTAAAATCTCTCCGCGTTGCCTTCCGGGCATCCTTCAAAGTCCTTTTCAGTCAAAATGCCGGCTTCCAGAAGTTCAACGGCGAAAGCCATAACCTGCGGGCCCGAGAATCCGTCGATGCCATACTCCGTGGCGCGCTGGGCGATTCTAAAGCCAAACTCCAGGTCGTCCACATAGGCCCCCATCGCATAAGTAAGCTTGGTGAAGCATTTCATCATGTATCTTGAGACTCCCGGGACGGAAATCAACGCGCCGCATTTCAGCGGACAGTTATAGCAACTGATTAAGCGCGTCCGCACACCTAATTGGGTCTTAGTCCACTGTTCTTCAATTTCCGGGGTCCAGAAGCCTTTCCTGCGGTTGCGGGCATTTCCCCACATAAAATTCTCGGTGTGCCACCTCTCGTCGCATTCCAGCATCTCCTGCGGCGACCCGAGAATGGCCACGATGGGTATCATTCCGGGAACCGGGTTGGCTTGCCGCCACATGGCATATTCCAGCGCCCACTCGCTAAGCTTAACGAGTTCCTCAGGCTTGTAAATGTTGATGTCCTTTGTTCCGCGGACAGCTATCGCCTTTAACCCTTTGTCTCCCATGACGGCGCCCAGCCCTTGCCGGCTGGCGCTGGACCGGCCCTGCTCGATGGAAGCGAAAAAGACCCTATTTTCACCGGCCAGGCCGATGGCGGCCACGTGGGCTCTCGGCTCGTTCAATTCCTTTTTAATAATTTCCTGGGTTTCAACAGCGCCTTTACCCGCCAAATGAGACGCGTCGCGTATTTCCACTTTGTCATCGTTAATCCACAAATAAACCAGCTTGGGAGACTTGCCGCTAATGATCACTTTGTCATAACCGGCATACTTCAATTCAGGCGCAAAAAATCCCCCCATCATTGAATACGCCACAAACTGCGTCTGGGGAGAAATCGTAGTGATCATAGTGCGGTTAGCGCCGGGAGCAGGTGTGCCGCATAAAAGACCGCTGCTGAATATAAGCAGGTTGTCGGGAGAAAACGGTTCGGTTTCAGGGGGAACCCTGTCCCACATTATCTTCATGTTGGTGCCTAGTCCCCCGATATGTTGTTCGGTCCATTTCGGGTCGGTTTCTACCTTCTCGATGTTTCCTGTTGATAAATCAACTTCTAAATTAAACCCTGTCTCTGCGTACCTCATTTTCAAACTCCTCTGTGTGTCTTATTTAAGGCCCTCTGAATACCTCCGCAGCCATGGCCTTTAGCCGCGCAGGTTGTATAAGTTGGGCACCTGATTGTGCTTAATTCCACGCCACATCAAAAGTAGTCTTCCTTTTCTTGCTTCAACCAACTTCTTTTTCTTTACTCTTTCTGACTACAGCTCTTTCTCCTTCTGGAACAGGAGGCGGAACAGGCTCGCCGACAATCTTCCTGATCGAACTAAAGCGAGGCGGGCAAGCTTCAAAGCAAGTCCCGCATTTTATACATTTCTCTTGATCAATAACGTGGACCTGGCCCTTGGCACTGATGATCGCCTCCACGGGGCATCTCCTGGCGCACGTCATACAGGCCTGGCACTTTTCCGGGTCAATATAGTACGAGGGTACTTCACGCAATAACTCATCTATTTCGTCACTGGTGTAAAGCTCGTTATATGCGTCATGGTTGTCGCGGATATGCAACGCCAGCTTATCCTGTTTCGCCAGCTTAATGTAGGGGATTAGCTTGGTAACTTCTTCAATTCTTGTCTTTAATTCAATTTCATTGATTCCTTCGGCTTTTCCAAGAGGTCCCATCTTCTGTATCTCCGCGGCGAATTCATTCATAATATTGGCGAAACGAATTCCTTCACCGGCGGATACCCATTCAATCCTTAATCTCTTGGGATTTATCCCGACGTGCTCCAGTAATTTTCTGCATAGCTGAACCATGCTTATCGCTTCGTAATTTCCATGAGTGATATAATGGCAGTCGTCAAGATGGCAGCCGCCTACGAACATCGCGTCCGCTCCATTTGCGAAAGCCCGGAATATGTGTTTCATATCGACTCTGGCCGAGCACATCACCCTGATAAGCCTTATATAGGGGGGGTACTGAAAACGGGAAACCCCGCAAAGATCCGCTCCTCCATAGCAGCACCAATTGCATATTATACCGATCATCTTCGGTGTAAATTTAGCTTCAGCACTCATTTTTATCTAAACTCCTTTGTTAGTAATCCGGGGTCTTGTTCATTACACAAATGATTCTTTAAAACGCGCGTCAATTTGGCTTAAAAGCTCTTCATCAGTATAGTGTTTCAGCTGAATTGCTCCTGTCGGACACTTTGCGTTGCAAAGGCCGTCTCCTTTGCAGAGAACGGGAATAACCTCGGCCTTTTTGCCTTGTTTTGTGTCATGAAGCTCTATGGCGCCATAGGTGCACGCTGTGACGCACGCCCCGCATCCCATACACATGCGCTCATTTACCGCGCAAACGGAGCCTGAGGCCACAACGGTATCATTTGCGAGTAGGGTTAAGGCCCGGCCGGCGGCTCCATATGCCTGGCTGACTGTTTCCGATAATAGCTTGGGATAGTGAGCTATTCCGCACAGGTAAACGCCTTCCGCGCCAAAGTCAACAGGTCTTAATTTGACATGGGCTTCCTGGAAGAATTCATCGGGTCCTAAGGATACCTTGAATAATCCGGATATTTCTTTTCTGTCCGCGGCGGGAATGACGGCGGCGGCTAAAGCGAGCGCGTCGGCGTCTATTTCAAGCTTTTTGCCTAAAACGGGATCGGTCGCGGTAATCCGCAAGAAGCTCCGGCCATCTTCTTGAACTGCTTCCACCTGTGGTTTATTATCGGGCTCATAGCGGATGAACCTGACGTCTTTACTTGCCGCTTCCCGGTAATAATCTTCTTTGAACCCATAGCTTCTGATATCCCGGAAGAAAATGTAGATATCTATTTCGGGGTTTATCTCTTTTAGTTTCAAGGCGTTCTTTATTGACTCGCTGCAACATATCCGGCTGCAGTAATTCCTGTCTTCCTGCCTGCAGCCCACGCATTGGATCATCGCTATGCTCCCGGCGTTAATTACTTTTTCGTCTCCTTTGGCGATTTGCTCCTCCAACTCAAGGTGGGTCATGACCCGGTCATCTTCGCCATAAAGGTATTCGGTAGGCTTGTATACATCAGCGCCGGTAGCGATGACAGTGGCTCCATGTTTTATCTCTGAGACCCTTCCTCCGGACTTCACCTTGGTCGTGAAGTTCCCCACGTAGCCGGTTGCCTCGGGGATGGTGGCGCCGGTATATACATGTACCAGGGGGTGCCGGTAAACTTTGCTGATCAGATCACGCAAATATGACTGTACATCCAGCCCTTCGAGGGTGTAATGTATTCTGCGCGCGATTCCCCCCAGTTCTTTTTCTTTTTCTACCAGGCAAACCTCATGTCCCTGGTTGGCTATGGAGAGAGCGCAGGTCATGCCGGCCACGCCTCCGCCGACCACTACCGCCCTTTTGTCGACGGGCAGGTCGAATTCCTGCAAGGGCTCCAAATGGATGGCCCGGGCTACCGACATCCGGATTATATCCTTTGACTTTTGGGTGGCCGCTTCTTTTTCTTTGGAGTGCACCCAGGAGCAATGTTCTCTAATATTGGCCATGTCGTAGTAATATTGATTGATTCCCGCTTCCCGCAGGGTGTCCCGGAACAGCGGCTCGTGTGTCCTGGGGGTGCAGGCGGCGACAATCACGCGATTGAGCCCTCTTTCCTGGATATCCTTCGCCAACATCGCGGCGGCTTCTGTGGAACATATAAAGAGGTTTTCTTCAGCGTGAACTACATTGGGCAGGGTCTTGGCATATTCAACCGTGTCGGGAACATCTACTATCCTTCCGATATTAGCCCCACAGTGACATACGTAGACACCTATCCTGGGCTCCTCTTGCGAGACATCTCTTTCCGGTGGATACAC